>DASTLN010000216.1:0-3002 GCA_035714925.1 Dehalococcoidia bacterium
CCGACGCTTCCGGCGTAACCGTGGACTCTCAGGACAACGTCTACATCCTCAACCGTGGCCAGCACCCCGTCATCGTCGTCGACAAGGATGGTAACTTCGTGCGGTCCTGGGGCGAAGGCGAGTTCGACGCTCGCGCCCACGGCATCCACTGCAGCCCGGACGACTTCATCTGGACCGTCAACGACAACCAGCACTGCATCAAGAAGTACACGACCGAGGGCAAGCTCGTCCTCACGATCGGCATCGAGGGGCAACAGGCCGAGAAGTGGAGCGGCACGCCGTTCAACCGCCCGACCAACATGGCGATCTCGCCCAACACCGGTGACGTCTACGTCACGGACGGCTACGGCAACAGCCGTGTGCACCGCTACACCTCGGAAGGCAAGCACATCGTCTCGTGGGGCGCGCCGGGCGTGGACCCGGGCGAGTTCCAGGTGCCGCACAATGTGGTCATCGACGAAAACGAGGACGTCTACGTGACGGACCGCGAGAACTACCGCCTGCAGGTCTTCGACAACCAGGGCAACCTGAAGACGATCTGGCAGAACATCTACCGCCCCCAGGCGCTATGCATGGACGCCGAAGGCACGATCTACATCGGCGAGCAGCTGATGGAGAACGAGCTGTTCGACTACGGCAAGGTGGGGCACCGGCTGAACGCCTATCGCAAGGACGGGACGCGGCTGGCCCGCATCGGCGACCCCATGATCGGGGATGGGCCGGCGCAGTTCATCGCGCCGCACGGCTTCGGCGTCGACAGCCAGGGCAACCTCTACGTCGGCGAGGTGTCGTACACCGTCTACGGGCGGCGGCTCGACCCACCGCAGACGTTCCGCTGCTTCCGCAAGCTGCGCCGTTTGAGCTGAAAGCGAGGGTCAGACGTGGCGCTAGAAAAAGGCTGGCAGGGGCGATTCCTCGAAGACTTCACGGTCGGCGCCGTATACCGCTGCCGCTACGGACGGACCGTGACGGAGGCGGACAACATCCAGTTCACGCTGCAGACCAACAACACCAACCAGATCCACTTCAACCGCGACTACGGCGAGCGCAGCGGCTTCGACGGCTGCCTCGTGAACTCTCTACTCACGATGTCGATCGTGGTCGGCATGTCGGTGCCGGACGTCAGCGAGAACGGCGTGGCGCTGGGCTTCGAGGACGTGAAGCTGCCGGCGCCGGTACGGCCGGGCGACACCCTGTACTCCGAGAGCGAGGTCGAGGAGGTGCGTGAGTCGAAGTCTCATCCTGAGCAGGGCATCGTGACGGTGCGCACGCGGGGCTACAACCAGCGCGGCGAGACGGTGATCGAGTTGCGGCGCAGCATCCTGGTCTGGAAGCGGGCCCACGCGCCGTCGCGGGACATCTTCCCGGCGCCGAAGGCGTGACGATGGACTTCAGCAGCAGCGACGAGCAACGCGCCATCCGCGCCGCCGTGCGCGAGCTATGCAAACCGTTCGGTGGCGAGTACTGGCGCGAGACGGACGCCAACCGGGGCTACCCGGAGGAGTTCGTGCGCGCCCTGACGGAGGCGGGCTGGCTGGCGGCGCTGATCCCCGCTGAGTACGGCGGCTCCGGACTAAGCCTCACGGATGCCTGCATCATTCCTGAGGAGATCAACCGTAGCGGCGGCATGGCGGCGGTGGCTCACGCCCAGATGTACATCATGGGCACGCTGTTGCGCCACGGCAGCGAGGGCCAGAAGCGTCGCTATCTGCCCCGCATCGCCGGCGGTGAGCTGTGCCTCCAGGCCTTCGGCGTCACGGAGCCGGACGCCGGCTCGGAAACCACGCGCATCAAGACCTTCGCCCGCAAGTCCGGCGATACGTATGTCGTGAACGGCCAGAAGGTGTTCATCTCGCGCGCCGAGCACTCGGACCTGCTCCTGCTGCTGGCGCGCACGACGCCGTACGAGGAGTTGGAGGACAAGACGCGGGGCCTGAGTGTGTTCCTGGTCGACCTGCGAGAAGCGGTTGAGCGCGGACAGATCGAGATCAAGCCCCTCGAGATGATGTTCAACCACCACACCACGCAGCTGTTTATCACCGATCTCGAAGTGCCGGCCGAGAACCTCGTCGGCAAGGAGGGCGAGGGCTTCCGCCACATCATCGATGGCTGGAACGCGGAGCGAATCCTGATCGCCTCGCAATCGGTGGGCGACGGCCTGTGGTTCATCGACAAGGCCTCGCACTACGCGTCCGAGCGCGTCGTCTTCGACCGGCCGATCGGCGCCAACCAGGGCGTGCAGCACCCGATCGCGCAGGCCTACGCGGACGTGCAGGCGGCGGCGCTGATGCGGGACAAAGCAGCGTGGCTGTTCGACGCGGGGCAGAGCTGCGGCGCGGAGGCGAACATGGCGAAGCTGCTGGCCAGCCGGGCCGCGTGGGCGGCGGCCAACGCGTGCATGGACACGTTCGGCGGCTACGGCTTCGCGCGGGAATACGACGTGGAGCGCAAGTTCCGCGAGACGCGGTTATACATAACGGCGCCGGTCAGCAACAACATGGTGCTGAACTTCCTGGGGCAAAACGTGCTGGGGATGCCGCGCAGCTATTAATTGCTTAGCCGGGGGTATCCGGACCTCCCTAAAGGCGGCGCTGAGAGCTCCTTTCTCCACCAGCCTTTGCTACTGATGGACGTCGAAGGCTGCGCGTCCCGCGGCGTTGCCAGCGCTTTGGGTGCGCTCAGGGTCTTATGACGACCACGCCTGAAGTGATTTCGGTCACAAGCGAACCTTTGGCCGCCGTGATACGTAACCTACGGTGGGCACTCACTACACGACCTGGACCCACTTCACGTACCCGCGGCATGCGGCTTATGAGGCCCGGAAAACCCGATCCACTCTGGACGCCATCGTGAGAGGGGGAATTCGCGCGTCCAGCGCCGGCATTGCCCGGCCGAGGGCATCGATAGAGCAAGAAACGGAGTACTTCATGCGAAAGGGACTACTGGTTACGGCCGCGCTGGCAGCGCTACTATCCGCGGTATTCGCCTCCCTGGCGAGCGCC
>DASTLN010000217.1:0-2610 GCA_035714925.1 Dehalococcoidia bacterium
CTGAGCTCGCCGTCCCCGATATGTACCAGGTCGCCTCGCAGCTACAAGGCGCCATCACATACGCCGTGGCCAACATGCAGCAGCGCCTCGACCGCGAACGCTCGAGCGTCGAGTCCCTCCTCGCCCGCGCCACCCGCTGCGCCACCGACGTCGACCGCCAGCGCCAGCGCCTCGACGACATTGAGCGCCGTCTCTTGCGCGCCATCCAGTCTGCCCAGCGCGAGCGCAGCGACGCCATGGCCCGTAACCGTGCTCAGCTCGTCGCCCTGGACCCGCAGGCCACGCTCGACCGCGGCTACGCCGTCGTCCACAAGGGTGGCAGCGTCGTCAGCAGCATCGCTGCCGTCGCTTCCGGAGACGGCCTCGTGATCAAGGTCTCGGACGGCGGCTTCCCCGCCCGGGTCGACGCCCCCGGCTCTCGCCGTAAACGCCGCGCCGCCGGACGCGCCACCGCCAGGACCAACGGCTCGAAGCCCGCGCAGGGCGTTCAGCCCGTCCTCTTCCCCTAACTTCGAAACCTCTAACTCCTGGAGAGACGCTCCGCCAGCATCTCAAGGAACCGTTCCACGTCGTCAACCCCGCGCAGCTCGAGGTCCGCCACGTCTCGCACCGCCTGCGGCGTCTCGTCGTCGACGACCGCGATGCAGAGCCCAGGTGCCCTCCCCTCGGCGCGCCGGTTCCTCAGCTCTCCAAATGCCTCCGCGTCCGCCAGGTCGTCTCCCACAAAGACCGCGCCGCGGATCTCGTGCTCCAGTAGCAGGCCGGTCAGCGCCGTGCCCTTGTCCGGTAAAGCCTCTGGCGCCACCTCGATCACGAGCTTGCCCGCCAACAGCTTCGTGCCCGTGGCGAGCGCGATCGGTTGCAGCATCTCCAGCAGCTCACTGCCGATCCGCTCCGCGTCGACGCAGTTGCGGTAATGCAGCGCGAAGCTCACCTGCTTGCGCTCTAGTTCGACGCACGGCATCTCCGCCAGCCCCGCCTCCACCAGCAACAGCGCCGGCGCCACCGCCTCAAACGTCAGGCCTCGTGTCGAGTCCATGGCGTAGCTGCCGACATAGGTCAGCTCGTCGACGCCGACCATGCCTCGCGCTACGCTCTCCTCGCGTCCCGTGATCACCGCGACCAGCTCCAGGCACCCGGCCAGCCGTCGCAGGCTGCCGCGAACGGTCTCCTCCACCCTCGCATCCTCAGGACGGGACACGATGCGGCTCAGCGTCCCGTCGACGTCCGTCACCAGCGCCGACGGCCGCTCGCCCAGCACCCTCAGCGCTGCTTCGACTGCATCCTCAACCGCCCTCATTCCAATTCGTAGCCTAGCCTATGCTGCCGACGATTTGTCTATCCGCCAAGGACGATGCCCCGGCCTCCAGGCCCCGGTGGGGTAAACCCCCGCCCATCTAGTCGGCCCGCGTCAGCACCAGCAGGACCGCGCCCGCCAGCGACATCACCACCCCCGCCACAACCCGCCACGTAATGCGCTCCAGGCTGCGGTTAAACCACCACGACAACATCAACGTGAAGAGGCCCGCAAATCTCAACAGCGTCGCCACCACCGCGACCGAGGCCAACGACAGCGCGATGAAGCGCAGCATCTGCGCCATGAAGACGAAGAACCCCGCCGGCGCAAATGCCCGGAACACCGGCACGCTAAACGCCGCCGCGAAGTAGCGCCGCCCCGGCACCAGCAGCGTCGCCAGCAGCAGTGCCGCCGCCGCGATGTAAGAGACGAACCCGCCCAGGATCGACAGCCCCGACGCGTCCTCCAATGCGGCGCGGATCAGGACCGGGCTGGAGCCGTAGCAGATAGCTCCGGCGAACGCGAAGAGATACCCCTCGGCCTGCCGCAGCTCGAAGTGCTCCTCGGCGGACGGTTCCTCAGACGGCGGCGTCTCGATCGCCAACTCCGGCGCCAGCACCTGCACCGGCGCCGAGCGTCGCTCCACGATGATCGCCGGCCCCAGCAGGATCAGCCCCATCCCGATCGCCATGCCCGTCGTCACGCCCTCGTCCAGCGTGAAGTACGCCACCAGCACGCTGTACGGCAGCGTCAGCGACTGTATCGGGCTGCTGCGTGCCGCCCCGATCGCGCCAATCGCCGAGTAGTTGAAGAACCGCCCGGCTACGTAATGCACGATGCCGGCCGCCGCCAACAGCAGATACCCGCTGCCCGAGAGGTCGCCGGCGCGCAGCAGCTGCCCCGTCACCAGCGCCGCAAACGCGAATAGCGGCACGCCCAGCAGGATCGTCACGAAGGCGCCCAGCGAGGCGGGTATGCGCGCCACGCCGCGGCGCACGGAGACGTCGCTCAGGCTGAACGACAGCGCGGACAACACGGCGATCAGGGCGCCTAGCACGGTGCAAGCCTAACCGGTCGTCCCTAATCGCCGCGATTGCTATACTTCGCGCGATGCCAGCCCTTCAGGTCGTCTCCAGTCAGCCCTTCGCCGGCAAGACAACCATCGCCGTCGCCATTGCGCGCGGCCTTGCTGCCGACGGCGCCAGGGTCCGCCTCGTGCGCCACGGTAAGGGAGATGCGGCCGACGAAGACGCGCTGAGCTTCGCCACCTACCTCTTCGCTTCCGCAGCCGATAAGCCCGTCACGCGCATGCC
>DASTLN010000218.1:0-4375 GCA_035714925.1 Dehalococcoidia bacterium
CGACTGCTGCCTGGTCACCGACGCGGGCGGTGCATATGTCATCACCACGGCCGCGCGGGCGCGAGACCTGCCGAAGAAGCCGGTCTACGTCCTGGGCGCCGCCGAGTTCCACGATCACGCGCTGATGAGTCAGATGCAGGACCTGACGGTGCACCCGGCGAAGGACGCCGGCAACCGCGCATTCGAGATGGCGGGAATCAAGCGAGACGATGTCGACCTGAATATGATTTACGACTCGTTCACGTACACGGTCCTGATGTCGCTGGAGAGCCTGGGCTACTGCGGGCCGGGCGAGGGCCCGGACCTGTTCAAGGATCAGCGCACCGCGCCGGGCGGTGACTGGCCGGTGAACACCAGCGGCGGCGGCCTCTCCTACACCCACCCGGGCATGTACGGCATGTTCCTGGTGCTCGAGGCTGTGCGGCAGCTGCGCGGCGAATGCGGCGAACGCAACGTCAATCCGAAGATCGCGCTGTGTAACGGCTCAGGTGGCTCGCTGTCTTCGTCCGGCGTCGCAATCCTGGCTGTGGACTAGAAGGACACCGACGATGACTCAGCAAGCGAAACCACCGATTCCGGCGCCGACACCGCAGCCGGAGTGGGATTACTACTGGGAGAAGACGAAGCAGCACGAGCTGTGGCTGATGCGCTGCAAGGACTGCAACCAGGCCTACTTCTACCCGCGGCCAATCTGCCCCAGCTGCTTCTCGCGCAACACGGAATGGTTCCAGTCGTCCGGCAAGGGGACCGTTTATACGTTTGCCATCGTGCATCGCGCGCCGACCACGGCGTTCACCGCGCCGTATGTCGTGGCGTACATCGAGCTCGAGGACGGGGTGCGGCTTCCGACGAACCTGATCGATGTGGAGCCTGACCCGGAGCACGTCAAGATCGGGATGGCGTGCGAGGTGGTCTACGAGGACATCAGCGACACGATCAGCCTGCCCAAGTTCCGGCCGACATAGGAGGACGCTCTCCGGCCCAGGCCGTCACTCCATCCTCACCTGCCCTTGACTTACAAGCCATCGCGTTAGAGAGTTACTCAACCACAACCAATCAACATAGGAACAAATCAAAGAAGGCCGTGGCCGACGAAGCATCTCGGGTCGTCGCGAGCGCCATCCCTCGCGATCGCTTCGTTCAACACTCAACGGCCAATACGGAGGTAGCCGTGATCGACACACAGGCCGAGCTCGAGATCGTGGCCCGCCTCGCCTACGCCGCCTTGCTCGGCGGACTCATCGGCCTTGAACGTGAGCTGCGCGGTTTTCCCGCCGGCGTTAGGACTGTTGCGCTAGTCGCGCTGGGCTCCGCCTTGTTCACGGACGTCTCACGCCTCACCGCCGAGGAAGACCGCATCGCCGCCGGCATCGTCTCCGGCATCGGTTTCCTCGGCGCCGGCGTCATCATCCGCGAGGGCTACTCGATACGTGGCATCACGACCGCGGCGACCATCTGGGCAGCGGCGGCGGTCGGCATGGCTGTGGGGAGAGAGCTGTACATCGTCTCAGGCGCTGCGGCGGTGCTCATCTTCGGCATACTCGAGCTGCGCCCCGTCGTACGTAGCGCGAGCGAGGAGCTGCGGCGCCGCGTTACCGGCCTACACGAAGGCGAGTCGGAGCGCTCTGAAGACGTGTAGCCGCAGCGCCGGGCACTGCCGGCGGCTAACGGCCAGCGGTTTTCGGCCGATGATGCTTTAGCACCCCCTTCGAAGACGACGCGCTACAACCCAGAAGGATGACCATGCTCAAAACCCTGCCGCTCATTTGCCTGACCCTCCTCGCTCTTGGACTCACTGCCTGTAGCGGTGGCGACGACGACGGCGGCGGGTCGAACGCGCTTGACATCTTCTTTGCGCCCGAGAACGCGGACGCTCTGGCCCACGCGTCCCTGCCCGAGGCTGCGGACCTGCCCGGCGGGGGCTGGGAAGTCACCGCCCGGGACGACTTCAGTGATGGCGGAGACGATGGCTTCGACTTCGAGACGTTTGCTGCGTCGGAGCCAGCGTGCTCGCAGCTCTCCGCGCTGGCCAACGTGGGCGGCATCTTCGGCAGCGGCGACGATGACGACCTTCCGGCCGGCCGGGCCAAGGTCGAGTTCGAGAAGGCGCAAGCGGACGCCCTGCTGCCTAACGGCATCGAGGTCGAGGTTGAGATCGAGGAGACGGTCTCGGAGGTCGAAGGCGCCTGGACCCTGATCAAGAACCTCTTCGAGAGCGATGAGACCCAGACCTGCATGCTGGCCGTCTTCAACCAGGTGTTCGGCGAGCTGGCCGCGGACGGCGATATCAAGGTCGACGTCGCGGCCGCCGAAGCCTCCTCGGAGGCACCGAACAACGGCGCGACGCTGGCGTTCGACATCCACATGGACATTTCCGGCATTGAGCTGGACATGGCGCTGGAGATGTACCTTTGGCCGTACGGCAACGCGAAAGTGACGGTCCAGTTCATGGGCACGCCCGACACGCTGGACAGCGACGTCACGGGCCCAGCGCTGGACGCGGTCGTCGAGAAGCTGAAGGCGGCGGCAGGCTCCGAGGGCTAGGCACGGACCACGACGCGCAGAAGAAGGGGCCTCGAAATTCGAGGCTCCGTCGCTGTTTTGTGGCCAAGGGGGGACTCGAACCGACCGTCATCGTCCCCAGAGCTTCGACGTCGCGATACGGGCGCCTTCGGCCATGGCGGCGAACTTGGCCCAGACAACGGTGGGGTGAATATCGTAGTCCCGGATCGCGCGGGCGGCGAATCCGCAATCGTTGCCGGCCATGACGTTCTCGCGTCCGACGATTCGAGCGTAGCGCTCGATTCGCTCGGCGATGAGCTCAGGGTGTTCGACGAGGTTCGTCGTATGGGTGATCACACCAGGGATCAGGATTTTGCCGTCCTGCGGGCGGTGCTCTTCGAAGACGTGGTACTCATGCTCATGCCTTGGATTCGAGGCCTCGAAGGACAGCGCCTGGGCGTCGATTCGGAGTAGCGTGTCGACGATGTGCTTCAGCTCGAGCTCGTGGACACGCGGCCCAACGTCGATGCTGTAGCAGGTGTGGAACCGGATCATGTCCTTCGGCAGGTCACGGATCGAATAGTTGATCGCCTCGATCCGCTTATCCGCCCAGCGACGAGCCTCTTCGATGCTCAAGCCCGGCGTGAAGGTGTAGTAGGTGAGGAGACGCGGGTCGTCGATCTGCAGGACGACGCCGGCATCGATGATGGCGCGGTACTCTTCATGGAGGGCATCGGCAAGGGCCTGCTCGTACTCCTCCTCGGTCTTGTAGTACTCGTTGGGCACGGTCGTGGCGATGTAGGACGGGGCGATCGCGCAGAGGAAGACGTCCTCGTGTGGCCTGCCAGCGATCGACGTGCGGATGCGTTCGATGTCGCTGAGAACGGCATCGTGACCGCGATACGTAATCGGACCGACGCAGTGTCCGTCGTCGAGGCTGCCGCCTTCGGGGCTGGCTCCGCGCGCCTTGTCGGCGTAGAAGTCCGGGAAGGCGATGTATTCGCGTGAGCCGGCCCGGGGGTTGGGCCGATCCGGTGGGCTGGGGCGCCTTTCGAAGCCGGTGAGGCGCTCCAGGACGTAGGAGTGGAAACTCGGCCGCGCCTGCTCGCCGTCGTTGATCACGTCGAGGCCGCTGGCGATCTGCCGTTCGATGACATCCCGCACGGCGTCATCCACCACCGCGTCGAAGGCGGCGCCGTCCACCGCCTCATCGCTCTCCTTGCGCCGCAGCAGATCGAGCACGGCGGGCGGCCGGCCGATGCTACCGGCGTGCGTGGTGAGGATTCGTTCTCGGCTTGTCTTCATTGGACGCTACTTTAAGAGAGAAGGAAGCGATGCGCATCGGCCGAGTCGAATTGTCCAGCCGGAATGCGGCGAGGGCGTTTCCGATGTGTACCCGGAAATGCTGAAGGACCCCTTTGAAGGGGCCCTTCAGATTCGATTCTTGGTGGCGGGAGAGGGATTCGAACCCCCGACCTTCGGGTTATGAGCCCGACGAGCTACCGCTGCTCCATCCCGCGTTGGTCAGTAACCGAATAGTGAGTACTGCTGATACTTCAATATCGCATTCCTGCTTCCGGATCGAAAGAGGAAGGATTATGCGCAAATTTTAATGTAGGTCAAGCCCTCGGTCATTAGTACGGCTTAGCTGAAGACATTGCTGCCCTTACACATGCCGCCTATCAAACGGGTGGTCTACCCGTGACCTTACTCCTTTCGGATGGGAGAACTCATCTTTAGGTGGGCTTCGCACTTAGATGCTTTCAGCGCTTATCCCTGCCGGACTTGGCTACCCGGCGGTGCTCTTGGCAGAACAACCGGTACACCAGCGGTCCGTCCATCCCGGTCCTCTCGTACTAGGGACAGCTCCTAT
>DASTLN010000219.1:0-9282 GCA_035714925.1 Dehalococcoidia bacterium
CGGCCGACGCTGAAGCCGTTGTCCGCGGACGGTGTGGGGGTAGGTGGACCGCCCGGCGTGGCTGTAGGAAACACGAAACCCGCGGGCGGCCACTCCCGCAGCGTCAGCTCCTCGATCGGCGAGAGGATGCGCCCGTTGACCGCCTCGACGAGGCTACGGCCCAGCGCCAGCCCTTGCGCCGTCGAGCTCGAGACGGTCTGACCCAGAAATGCCGTCCCGGTCGCCGTGTCCGTGCGGTCGCGATAGAAGGCCCACGACTCGTGCATGTCGATCGCGTGTGTGGCGTGGAACTCGCGTAGCGTCTCGGTGATCTCGTAGGCCATTCGCGCCATCGGCTGGCCGTTCGGGTCTCCCGGGTAAAGACGATTGAGGTCTCCGAGGTCGTCCGTCGTGCGCACGAACTGCTGCACGGCCAGCGTGTTGGCCCGCGGCACGACGATCAAGGCCCCGGCCTCAGGACGCAACGCGTCGCGTACCTGCTCGGCCGCCAACCAACCGCCGGGCTCGTTGCCGTGGACGCCGCCCAGGACGCCCAGTATCGGGCCCTCCCTGCCGCTGCCGAAGATGTGGATCGGCGTTTCCTGCGGCGTGCCTTCCATCAGCAGGCGTTGCTGCTCGCCCTCCACGACGATGAAGGGCGGCTCCGGCGTTGACGTGGCCGTTGGCTCCGGGACGGGTGTCGAGGTACTGCCGATGTTGGCGGCGGAGCGCTTCTCCTCCTCGGCGTCGTCACCACCACACGCCGCGAGCAGCGCGCCGAGTGGCAGCAACCCGGTTAGCTGGAGCAGCCGCCGTCGCGGGAATCTAGCGTGACGTTCCATTCGAGCTCAGCGTGGCTGCCATCGTGCTTAACAAGCGCTCCGAGATGTGGCTGATGTCGTGGACCGCGGCGTTGAACGCCTCCTCGTGACGCGCCGTCGGACGGCGAAAGCCGCTGATCTTGCGCACGAACTGCAACGCCGCGGCCTCGACTTCCTCCGGTGTGGCAACTTCAGCGCCGCTGCGTAACGTCTTGATGCTCCGGCACATGGATGACTCCTCCAGGCTAGGTTACGACCCAGGACGGCTCGCTGGACGTCCCCGCAAGACTCGAGACGGCAGCAGGATGACGGCTTTGACGAACCCCAGGACGCCGTCGACGGCGAAGCCGAGGATGCGGAACGGCAACAGGATCAGCCAAACGATCGGGTAAAGGACGAGTGCGAGGAGGGCCAGCGGCCAGCACAACACAAGGAGTATTAGCCAGAGCAGCAAGACTGCCACGAGGCTTCCCGGTCGCTAGCGGCGCTTGCTGCGCTCGATAGCGGGGACGGCGCTCACCTCGGCCAGGTAACCAAGGATGGCCTGCCGCGAGATTCGCGTGTGGATGCCGTCGCGAGCGGCGGCGATCTTGCCTTCCTCGATGAGCTGGCGCAGCTTGTCCGGCGTCACGCCAAGCGTCTTGACCGCATCCTCGAAGCTGAACTCAATCTGTGCGTTCACCATAGCGAAAGAATTATAGCGGGAGTGGCGTTTATCAGCGATTACCCGTAGTGGAAACGCGACGGCCCGGCTGTAAAGTGATGCAGGCGGGCGGAACAGAGGCTGCGCGTGCTCAAACTCGAGGTCTCCTACCGGGGCATCCTGCTCATCGGCCTCCTGCTGCTCGCTCTCTGGGCCGTGAAAGAATTGTGGCCCGTCATCCTGCTCGTCCTCGTCTCCGTGATCCTCATGCTCGGGCTGCTGCCCTACGTGGATGCGATGGTGCGTCGTGGCATACCCCGTGGCGTTTCTGTGCTCGTCCTCCTGGTCTTGCTCCTCGCGGTCCTGATTGGGCTGTTCAGCGTCATGGTGCCGGCGATGGTCGAAGAGTTCGGCGACGTCCGCGACAACTTGCCCGAGTCGGCTCGCGAAATCGAGGAGCTGCTGGACAAGTTTGGCATAGAGGTCGAGCTGCAGGACCGAGCGCGCGATATCGACTGGGACCACCTCGTCTCGGGCCGCGCTGCATTCGACTTTGGCCAGCGCGTCTTAACGCTAACCCTGTCACTGATCACGATTATTGTCATAACGGCATACCTGCTGGCGGACACCCCTCGCCTGGGAAGCTTCGTCAGTCAGTTCATCCCGCCGAACCGCAAGGATGATGCTGACCATTTGTTCGACTCACTGACGCGCGTCGTCGGCGGTTACCTGCGCGGACAGGCCATCACCTCGATCTCCATCTCGGTATTCACGTTCGTCTTGCTCAAGATCGTCGGCGTGCCGAACGCGCTGGCGTTTGCTGTGCTGGCGGGCTTCGCCGATGTGATCCCGCTTATCGGCGCGCTGATCGCGACCGTGCCGCCGGTGGCCGCCGCGCTCCAGGAATCCTCGACGCAGGCGTTGGTCGTGCTCGTCTGTCTCATTGCCTATCAGCAGTTCGAGGATCGGCTGCTCGTGCCGCGCGTCTACGGCCGCACGCTCAACCTGCCACCCGTAATCGTCCTGATCGCTGTGCTGGCAGGCGCTGAGCTGCTGGGTGTCACGGGCGTTCTGTTGGCGTTGCCTCTGACCGCGGCGGGCCGCGTCGGCCTGGATTACCTGATTCAGAATCGGCAGATGTTGCTAGGACAGGAGTTCGGTGCCGGGGGCGGGCCGGATCAAGCGGCGGAGGCGGCTAACTCAGAAGCCTGAGACTCGGCGGCGACGATTCGTCAGAGTCGTCCACTTCCTCGAATCGCTGCTGAGTCCCCGTACCGCGTTCCGCGGGCCCACGGCGCTCGTTGATACGACCCTGGCCGTAGAGCTGGCGTTTGTGCTGGATCAGGCTGTCGTCAGCGCGGCGGAAGAGATCCCGGAAGCTTTCGTTCGCCCGGTTCGAGGTCGAACCGAAGGAAACGCGAACTTCATGGGCGTGGCCGCACGCTTCGAATGTAGCGATGAAGGGCTCAAGCGTCTGCATCAACGCGGTCATGTGCTGGCCGGCGTTACGGTCTACGAGAATCGCGAACTCGTCCCCGCCTATGCGGTAGAGCTTGATCTGTGCCTCGATATGCCGCGACACCTTTTCGAGGAGTTCGTCCCCGGCCTGGTGGCCGCAGGTGTCGTTGAGCGTCTTGAGTCCGTCGACATCCAAGAGGATGAGCCCCAGTGTCCCGGCTTTCGCTTTCCGGATCAGGAGCTGCATGTGGGCCACGAAGGCGCGCCGGTTTCCGACGCCCGTGAGGTCGTCACGCATCGCGAGCATGCTGCCGCTGGCGTGTGCGTCCCGGAACAGGATGATCGATGCAAGGCCCACCAGAGGCAAGCCCAGGAGAACGATGGTAGGTAGGACGAATTCAGCTAGTCCGTTCGGTGATTGCGCCTGGATTGAGAGCGCGAGGAGGAGACTCCAATAGCCGGCAATTGGCAGAATAGCCCGCGAAATGATGACTCGCGTGTTTGCTGGCAAAACGTCTCCCTTCCTGCGCTCCCAATCGCAGAACACAAAGAAACCTGCAGCCTTCCGAAGAAGGAAGCAGGCCGGTCGGTTTTGCCATTAAGCTCCCCGACACCCGTTGGCAACCAAAGTTCAGGTGTCGGATCTTAGCCAACCCGGCTATTCGTTGCCCTATCCCTGGACTATGTGCCTACATCCGTGTAGTACTTATCCAAACGGCCCTCAGGGGCCTTCGTTACAACAATCGGCCGGGTTCCGCGATTCTTCAGGCTCCCCGAAAATTTCTTGAAGACTCAAGACGCACAGGGTTACCACCAGCCCTCTTTGTACATCCAACCCTTGTTTTCACGACCGCGCTGACCCGCCTTGCGCAGGCGCTCCAGATGCTTGCGGCATAGCGGAACGGTCAGCCGCTCTTTGTCGTCAGCGACGTCCGGGTTGGCGCCGCGCCAACGCAGCACGGCGATCTCCTCGAAGGGCGGGTCTGTGCACCAGAGACAGCGTGCCGTTGGCATCTAAGGCCTCGGGTCTGCCGCCAGCAGCGTCACGCCGTCACGCAATGACCCGCCGCCCATGGCCGGCAGGATGCGCAAGGTGGCGTCCTCCGGGATCTGCTCGATGAGCCCCTGCGATATCTGCTCGTCATTCACGAAGATGGCGAGGCCCGGGTGTACGCCGCCGTTGAACATCATCTGGTCCTTGATCCCGGGGCATTCGACCTCCAGCCGCACGATGACCTGTCGCAGGCTGGAGCCACCCGCGACCTCGACTTGGTCACGATCGCCGCTGAACTTGCGGAAGGCGGTCGGAATATAGACGGTTACCATTTCAGTTCCCAGTTTAGTGAAAAGCAACCGGGGGAGTGGTCATCCACTCCCCCGGTGTGCAAGTTCTGGTGACGCGCGAAGCGCCTACTCGTCGTAGAGCGCGTCGATGATGTCCTGCGGCTGGATCGGCAGGTCCGTGAAGCGGACGCCGATGGCCTCGGCGATCGCGCCCTGAACCGCGCCGAGCGGCGGCACGATGCAGACTTCACCAACACCACGCACGCCGTACGGATGACCCGGGTTCGGCACCTCGACGAGGATGGTTTCGATCATCGGCAGGTCGAGAGCGGTCGGCATGCGGTAGTCGAGGTACGTCGAATTCTGCATGCGGCCGTCGGCGCCGTAGTGGTACTCCTCGGTCAGAGCCATGCCGATGCCCTGGGCAACGCCGCCCTGGATCTGTCCCTCGACGTAAGACGGGTGAATCGCCGTCCCCACGTCTTGCGTTGCGGTGTAGCGAGTGACCTGGACCTTACCCGTGTCGCGGTCAACTTCAACATCCGCGATGTGGCCGGCGAAGCTGGGGCCGACGGACGACTTGTTGATGTTCACGGACACGTCGATGATGCCGCCGGTGCGGTTGAGCTGGCCGGACAGCTCCTTGAACGTCAGTTGGCGGTCCTTGCCCTCTGAGTCCTTGGGGCCGTGGATGACGCCATCGTCACTGTACGTGACCTCGTCTTCCTTGCACTCCCAGATGCGGGCCGCACGGGCAACCATCTGCTTGCGAATCTCCATGCCCAACTCGTACGCGGCCCAGCCGCCCGCGAAGGCGGTACGGCTGCCCGCGGTGAAGAAGTTGAAGCCGACGCTGTCGGTGTCGACAATGCGGGGCCAGACCTCCTCGGCCGTGATGCCCAGCGTCTCGGCAAGCTGCATGGCCAGAGCCGGACGGGAACCACCGATGTCGACCGAGCCGAGCACCAGGTTGACCGAGCCGTCCGCGTTGACGCTGGCGCTGGAGCTGGTCTCCAGGCCGGCGTTGCCCCAGTAGCCGAGTGCGACACTACGACCGCGATTCTCACCCTGAAGCTCTGACTTGTAGTGCGGCGAGTTCTTCATCGCCTCGAGGCACTCGACGACCCCGATCGGTCCCCAGTTGCCGCCCCAGGGCCGCTCGTCGCCTTCCTTGACCGCGTTCTTGAGGCGGATCTCGATCTGGTCCATGCCTATCATGTCCGCGATCTCGTTGATCACCGCGTCGCCGGGGAACTCGCCGGCTGGTGTGCCGGGAGCGCGGTAGGCCGCGGTCTTCGGCTTGTTCAGGACGACGTCGTATCCATCCACGAGGACGTTGGGTGTGTTGTACGGCGCGACGATGCCGTTCATACCGCCACCGACCGGCGAGCCGGGAAACGCGCCGGCCTCGTAGGCCATGTAAGCCTCCATCGCGGTTAGCGTGCCGTCGTTCTTGGCGCCGACCTTGACGCGGACGTACGTACCGGACGTGGGGCCGGTGGATTCAAAGACCTCTTCGCGAGTCATCGTCATCTTGACGGGCTTGCCGGTCTGCTTCGAAAGCAGCGCGGCCAGCGGCTCCAGGTACATGTAGAGCTTGCCGCCAAAGCCGCCGCCGATCTCCAGCGGGATAACGGTGACTTTCTGGGCTGGGATCTGCAGCACGCTGGAGAGCGTGTTGCGGAACACGAACGGCGCCTGGCTGCTGTTCCAGACCGTCAGGTGACCGTCGCGGCCCCAGTAAGCGGTGCCGTTGTGCGGTTCGATGTAGCCCTGGTGGTACATCGTCGTGGTGAACTCGCGCTCGAGCACGATGTCCGCCTCGGCGAAGCCCTTCTCGACGTCGCCGCGTTTTATCTGAGTGTGAGCGGCGATGTTGCTCGCTTTGGCCGGCGCGTCGGCCAGGGGCGCGCTGTCCTTGGTAAATAGGTCGTCGTGCAGGATCGGCGCGTTGTCAGACATCGCTTCGCGGACATCGAGGACCGGCGGGAGCACTTCGTACTCCACGTCGATCAGCGCCAGCGCGTCTTCGGCGATGTGAACGTCGGTCGCTGCCACGGCGGCGACGGCGTGCCCGCGGTAGAGCGCCTTGTTCTCTGCCAGGAAGTTCTGCACCTGGAAGCGCCACGGCTGCGGCGGACCTTCGTCCGTGACTCCCACGCCTTCCGGCGGCCGCGGGAAGTCCGCGTTGGTGATCACCGCCTTGACACCGGGCAACGCCAGCGCCTTGGATGCATCGATCTTCTTGATGATGGCGTGCGCGTGGGGACTGCGCTTGACGCGCCCGAACAACATGCCCGTGAGGTGGATGTCGGCTCCGTACTGGGCCCGGCCGGTGACCTTGTCCGTGCCGTCGTGCCTGATCGGGCGTGTGCCGATGACCTTGTACTCTTTCGCAGCGACCATTTAATTAACCTCGCATAGTCTCGGCCGCGCTCTGGACGGCACGGACGATTTTGTCGTAGCCGGTACAACGACAGAGATTACCGGACAGCCAGAATCTGATCTCATGCTCGGTCGGGTCTGGATTCGTCTCGAGCAGAGCCTTGGTGGACATGATGAAACCGGGTGTGCAGATGCCGCACTGCAGGGCCGCCTCTTCCAGGAAGCTCTGCTGGATCGGGTGCAGCTCGCCTTCGCTGGCGACGCCCTCGATGGTCAGCAGCTCGGCCCCCTCGACTTCTGCCGCGAGCACGCAGCAGGAATTGACCAGGCGGCCGTCCATGATGACGGCGCAGGCGCCGCAGTTGCCGTTGTTGCAGCCCTCTTTGGCGCCGGTGAGGCCAACGCGGTCTCGTAGCGCTTCCAGGAGGCTATCGCGCGTGTCGGCCAGGAACTCCTGCCGCTCGCCGTTAATCGTCGTCGTAATAACGATGCGCTCGCTCAAGGATTTCTAGCCCCCTCTAGCCCGCTCGGCTGCCTTGCGGAGCGTACGCTCCACCAGGACGGCCGAAAGGTGCTTCCGCTGCTTGATAGTGCCGCGCATGTCGTCGATCGGGCGCGCGGTGGCCTTCGCGGCTTCGCCGGCCGCCTTTATCGTCTCGTCCGTCAGCGGCCTGCCGACGATGGCGCTGACAGCGTTTGGCACCATGAGCGCCGTGGGCGCCACGGCGCCGATGGCGATGCGTGCCGCGCTGACGTTGTTGCCTTCGAATCGGACGTAAGTCGCCGCGTTGGTTACGGCGATGTCCATTTCATTCCTCGGGATGAAACGCTCCCACGCCGCGCCGCTGTTCGGCGCCGGCGACGGGAAGTGCAGCGAGACGACGAATTCGCCCGGCTGCAGCACGTTCTGTCCCGGGCCCGTGTTGAACTCCTCGATCGGCACGCTGCGCGTCCCGTTCGGCCCGGCAATGTTCGCGGTGCCCTGCAGGACCATCATGGCCGGGACCGAGTCCGCGGCCGGGCCGGAGTTGCAGAGGTTGCCACCAAGGCTGGCACGCCCCTGGATCGCGACGCCTCCAATGACCGTCGAGGCCTCGATCAGCGCAGGATAGAGGCGCTTTACGGTGTCGTCGTTATAGATGACGTAGCAGGGTGTTGCTGCGCCGATGGTCAGGCCGGCGTCGGCGTCGTAAGTAAGTTGCTGCGTCTCTGGGATCGGCTTGATGTCTACAAAGAGGCTGACGGGTCGGCGCCGCTCGCGCGCCTGGACGATGATGTCGGTGCCGCCAGCCAGTACACGGGCCGTATCTCCGCCTTGGGACAGCAGGGAGATGGCTTCCTGTACGCTGGAAGCTCTCGCGTATTTGACGTCCTGCAAATTTTTTCTCCTCTAGCCTTCACCCTAACCGTATCTTCTATGACCAGTACTGACAAGACAAAACCAAGAATGGCCAACCGGACTTGTTGGCCGTGCAGAATGTATCCAGTCCGTCCTTGACTGGCAAGGGCAGAACGGCCAAGATAGTCGGGCAGGGCGTCGTTTACCAGGATAAATACCGTGATTCGCAGTCCGGCTGCTCGGTCAATTGACTGAGCAAGTCCGGCAATGCTAATCTACTCGACGCGCCAAAAAGGCATGTCCGTCTTTGGGGCGAGCCGCACCTTGACAACTGAATAGCGGAAGGAAGAATGGGTAAACCCGTTTTTTTACGGTAATCCGGACTCGAGTTATCGAGTTTCCAGGTTCTAACGGAGAGTTTGATCCTGGCTCAGGATAAACGCTGGCGGCGTGCTTCAGGCATGCAAGTCGAACGGACCTTCGGGTCAGTGGCGGACGGGTGAGTAACACGTAAGCAACCTGCCCAGAAGTGGGGAACAACTTGCCGAAAGGCGAGCTAATACCGCATGTGATGGTCTTTCTACGGGAGGGTCATTAAAGGCTTCGGCCGCTTTTGGAGGGGCTTGCGCTCGATTAGCTAGTTGGTGGGGTAATGGCCTACCAAGGCTGCGATCGATAGCTGGTCTGAGAGGACGGTCAGCCACACGGGGACTGAGATACGGCCCCGACTCCTACGGGAGGCAGCAGCTAGGAATCTTGGGAATGGGCGAAAGCCTGACCCAGCAACGCCGCGTGGGCGATGAAGGCCTTCGGGTCGTAAAGCCCTTTTGTGGGGGAAGATGATGACGGTACCCCACGAATAAGCCACGGCTAACTACGTGCCAGCAGCCGCGGTAATACGTAGGTGGCGAGCGTTGTCCGGATTTACTGGGCGTAAAGGGCGTGCAGGCGGTTCGTTAAGTTCGAGGTGAAAGCTCCCGGCTCAACTGGGAGAGGTCCCCGGATACTGGCGGACTTGAGGGAGGCAGAGGAAAGTGGAATTCCCGGTGTAGTGGTGATATGCGTAGATATCGGGAGGAACACCAGTGGCGAAGGCGGCTTTCTGGGCCTTACCTGACGCTGAGACGCGAAAGCGTGGGGAGCGAACCGGATTAGATACCCGGGTAGTCCACGCCGTAAACGATGGACACTAGGTGTGGGGGGTATCGACCCCCTCCGTGCCGAAGCTAACGCAATAAGTGTCCCGCCTGGGGAGTACGGCCGCAAGGCTAAAACTCAAAGGAATTGACGGGGGCCCGCACAAGCAGCGGAGCGTGCGGTTTAATTCGTCGCAACGCGAAGAACCTTACCAAGGCTTGACATGCTAGTGGTAC
>DASTLN010000220.1:0-1777 GCA_035714925.1 Dehalococcoidia bacterium
TGGTACACGGCCAAGGCCCTGGCTGGACTTGTCGTGCGGGCGCGGCGAGGGGAGTTCCGCGACGGGACCAGTGTCCTGTTCTGGCACACGGGCGGGCAGGCAAGCGTGTTCGCTCAGGATGCCCGCTGAACGACAGGGCGAGGCGACCCTGTTTGAACGGTTCTTCGGCAGAATCTGTGGGTGAATCAGGCGTAGCCTGACGAGTGCGGGAGGGGAAGGAGCAGCAAGATCGAGCGCTGGGAGCGCACCCTGCGGGGTTTGTGGTACGATGTGGTTGTTCAAAGACCCATCGGCACCACGCCCCCCGACAGGATGCAGCTCAAAACTATCCTGAACAGCATCGAGAAGCACCGGTCGTTCGTCTACGGAGAAGTCCGGCTGTACGAGCATGAGGGACGACCCGCACTCGACGTAGAGCTCCGACCTCGAGCGAACGGTCGCCCGACGTGCTCGGGGTGCGGCCGTCGCAGACCCGGCTACGACACGCTGCGCCCTCGACGCTTCGAGTTCGTCCCGCTGTGGGGAATTGCCGTGTACTTCGTGTACGCGATGCGCCGGGTCGAGTGTCCGACCTGTGGCGTCGTGGTCGAGACGGTGCCCTGGGCCAACGGCAAGAATCAGGCGACGACGACGTACGCGTGGTTCCTCGCGCGCTGGGCCAAGCGCCTGAGCTGGTCCGAGGTAGCCGAAGCGTTCCAGACCACGTGGGAGCGCATGTTCCGTTCGGTCGAGATGGCCGTGACGTGGGGGTTGGCGCATCGCGATCTCGAAGGCGTGCGCTCCATCGGCATCGACGAAGTGCTGTGGCAGAAAGGCTACAAGTTCCTCACGGTCGTCTACCAGATCGACTCGGGCGTGCGGCGATTGCTCTGGGTCGGCCAGGACCGCAAGGCGAAGACCCTGCTCCGGTTCTTCCGCTGGTTCGGTCCAGAACGCAGCGCCAGGCTCCACTTCATCTGCACCGACATGTGGCAGCCGTACCTGAAGGTGATCGCCCGCAAGGCTTCGGGCGCCATCCAGGTGCTCGACCGCTTCCACATCATGACCTGCCTGAGCAAGGCCATCGACGAGGTCCGCGCCAAGGAGGCCAAGAGCCTCAAGGCCGCCGGCTACGAGCCCGTGCTCAAGGGCATGCGCTTCTGCCTGCTCAAGCGCCCGGAGAACCTCACCGACAGCCAGGAGATCAAGCTCGCCGAGCTGGTGCGCTACAACCTCCGGACCGTGCGCGCCTACCTGCTCAAGGAGGACTTCCAGTTCTTCTGGCAGTATGTCTCTCCTGCATGGGCCGGCAAGTTCCTCGACCGCTGGTGCAGCCGCACGATGCGCTCCAGGCTCGAGCCCATGAGGCGCGTCGCCCGCATGCTGCGCAATCACCGCCCGCTGATGCTCAACTGGTTCCGTGCCCGAGGCGAGATCTCCGCCGCCGCCGTCGAGGGGCTGAACAACAAACTGAAAGTCACTACCAGAAAAGCGTACGGCTTCCGCACCTTCCGAGCCCTGGAAATCGCCCTCTATCACGCACTCGGGCACTTACCCGAGCCGAAACTCACCCACAGATTCTGCTGAGGACCCGTTTGAACAGCGACGCTCCGCGGAGTCGCTTGCCGCTCGGAGCTGGGCGTGTTACCTGGTCTGGTAGAGTGCATGGTCCCACGAATGGCATCGCAGCAAGAGGATGGGACGATCGACTGCTCATGCGAGTCCGAGCTGTCGTCCCACGCCGGGACTGATGGAGGCGTGAGCGCCTCCCCACCCGGGCGCAAACTTGCTTCCATGC
>DASTLN010000221.1:0-18079 GCA_035714925.1 Dehalococcoidia bacterium
CAGCGCCACACGCTCACCGCGCCCCAGCTCCAGGTTCCCGGCGCGCAGAATCGTCGTGCCGTCGTAGCCGGCGGACAGTTCGCGTGTCTTGACTGCGACTTCGGCGCTGCGGGTCGCCTTGAACTCGAAGCGGACGGCGCGTTGGTGCTTCGGCGCTGCGATGCGTTCGAGGCGAGCGAGCTTCTTGAGACGGTTCTGCGCTTCTGTCGCGCGGCAGCCGACGCGAGTCCGTGCGATGTAGTCCTCTTCCTTGGCGATGAGCTGTTGCTGCTGCTCGTACTGCTTCTGCTGCCGCTCGATCTCCGCAACGCGTGACTGCTCGAACTTGCTGTAGGCGCCGCAATAGGCCTTGAGGTGCGTCCTCTCGAGGTACCAGATGCGGGTCGCGACCTTATCGAGGAAGTAGCGGTCGTGGGAGGTCACGATGACGCAGCCGCTCCAACGGGCGAGAAATGCCTCGAGCCAGCGCAGGCCGTAGAGGTCGACGTGGTTGGTCGGTTCGTCCAGGAGAAGCAAGTCAGGCCCTGCCATAAGGGCTCGGGCCAGGCCGGTACGCGCACGCTGGCCGCCGCTGAGCTCTCGCAGCGGCCGGTCCCAGTCGGCTTCGGCGAGCCCCAGTCCGCTCATGACCTCGGCGAAGCGAGACTCGATAGAATAGGCGCCCTCCGAGTCCATGCGCTGGAGCAGAGCGGCGTAGACCTCGGACGCGTCCTCGTCCCCGGCCGCAATGCCATCGGCCGCAGCCTGTAGCGCATCGGGCAAATCGAGGACATCCTGAAGCGGTGAGAGCACTTCCTGGCGAACGGTACGTGTGCCATCGACCAGCGGCGGTACCTGCTCAACGAGGGCGAAGCGCAGTCCGCGCGCGACGTGGCGTGTGCCGCCGCCCAGCCTCTCGTTACCCGCGAGGACGCGTAAGAGCGTGGTCTTGCCGGTGCCGTTGCGCCCCACGAGGCCGATGCGTTCGCCGTGGTTGGCTTCGCAGGTGATCGCGTCGAGGATGGTGTCGCCTCCGAAGGCGACGGAGATGTTACTGAGCGAAAGTAGACTCATGACCTTTCCCTGAGACCCGGTCCGCGCTCATGGCAAACAAATACCGCGGGCCGCTCTCTGAATGGCGTGCCCGCGGTCGGCTGAGCTGAGGCTCAAACATGTTTCTAATGCAGGGACACACTGCTCCAGTCAGGTAGAGAGGTCTGTCTGATTGTCCGAATCTCTGACCGGTACATTCCACTTCGAATGTACATGCGCCTCGTTTATCGCGTCAATTCACGTCCCTAGCTAACCGTAAGGACTGCTTTGCCGGGGTACGAGCGCTCAATCAGCTGCAGCGCGACGTTGCCAATCTCGGTCCACGGCGCCTCGATTGCGATGTGGGGCTTCAGCGTCCCGGCCGACACCATGCCCACAAGCCTCCCGAGACCAACGGCGGCCGTCTCCTTGTGCAGCTCGGTGAAGACGGCGAGGCCGCTGATGGTCAGGCGAGAGCGCAGGAAGACCGTGGAGTCGACCGTGAGCGGACCGCCGGCGGAAACGCCGTAGACAACGATGTGGCCGCCGGGCGCGAGCATCGTCATCGCGTTGGCCAGGACTTCGCCGGCCACGGACTCCAGGACATGGTTGTAGGGGCCGAACTCGGCGGCAGCCTTGCCGGTCTCGTCGGCGACGACGTGGTGAGCGCCCGCCTGGCGCGCCGAGTCGGCGTGCCGCTCCTGGCGCACGAGGGCTGTGACCTCGGCGCCGCCGTTGACCGCGATCTGAATGCCGATGTTGCCGACGCCGCCGGAGGCGCCCGTGATCAGCACCTTGCGCCCCGCGAGCCCGTTGGCGCGGTCGAGCGCATAGAGGGCGGTCAGGCCTGCGACGGGCAGCGTCGACGCCTGCTGGAAGCTGACGTTGTCGGGCAGGACTGCGAGGTTGCTGGACGGGATCGCGACCAGCTCGGCCCAGGCGCGATTCTGCAGGACGCCGACGACTCGTTGCCCCTCCTTCGGTCCGCTGCCGTCGGCTGCAGCGGTCTCGATGACGCCGGCGACATCCCAGCCGATGCGACCGCCGGGAGGTGCGGCCTGGGCGCGGCGAATCTCGCCACGGTTAATCGACAGCGCGCTGACGCGGACGATTGCCTCTTCCGGTCGCGGCGAGGGGTCTTCGACCTCGGCGATGACGAGGTGGCCGGGGGCGTTGGCGTCGGTTAGGACGGCTCGAGTGCTCATTGTGTTCTCCTTGGCTCAACGGGGACGGCGAAATCGTAATGGGTCAGAACGGTCAGCGCCAGAGAAAGCGAGATTTGACAGCCAGGGGCCTCGGCATCAGCATTACGACGCCCCGCTGATTAGCGGCGCGTCTGGCCAAGGAGGATCGATGTAGTCAACGCGAGGAACGTGTTCACGCGACGCAAGGAGAAGGGGTGCGCATCAAGATGCAGTGATGGTATGCTTTGATGCATGAGGACAACGATCAATCTGGATGACGAGCTGCTCAAGGAAGCGAAGATGGCGGCTGCGGCCACGGGCCGAAGCCTCACGGAGCTTGTCGAGGAAGCGCTGCGCGAGCGGCTCGCGCTGCGCAAGGCGTCATCGGAGCGGCAGCGTGTGTCGCTACGAACCTTCAAAGGCGAGGGCCTGCGTCCGGGCGTGGACCTGGATGATTCCGCCGCGCTTCTCGAGATCATGAGCACGCGCGATGCTTCTCACGGACGTTAACGTCCTCGTCTACGCCCACCGCGAGGACGCCGCGGACCACGAGCGGTACAAGGCCTGGTTAGAGGAGGTCGTGAACGGCGCCGAAGCGTTCGCGATGGCCGACATTGTGTGCAGCGGGTTCTTGCGCATCGTTACGCACCCTTCGGTTTTCGTCCCGCCGAGCCCTCTGGATGACGCGCTGGCGTTCGTTGAGGCTATACGAGCTCAGCCGAACTGTGTTGTGGTGGCTCCCGGCCAGCGACACTGGGAGATCTTCAGGGAGCTATGCCGCAGCAGCGGCGTGCGAGGCAATCTGGTGCCGGACGCTTATCTCGCGGCGCTCGCCATTGAATCTGGAAGCGAGTGGATCACGACCGACGGAGACTACGGTAGATTTGCAGGCTTGCGCTGGCGACGGCCCTTCGGCAACGCGGCATAGGCTTGTGGCTTCACAAGCCAGAAGGTCGAATGAAGGAGAACTCATGAAGCGAAGTACGGACCGGATTCTGACCAGCCACGCGGGCAGCCTGCACGGCACGCCGGCGATGATCGACATGATGAAGGGCCAGCCGCCCGGTGAGGCGCCCGGCGCCGATCAGGCCGCGGTCGTGAAGCAGGGCGTCAAGGACGTCGTGCGGCTGCAGAAGGAGAACCTCGTCGACGTGGTCAACGACGGCGAGTACACGAAGGGGCTCGGCCTCGGCTGGATGACGTACGCTCGGGCGCGCCTCGGCGGCATCGAGATCCGGCCGCTGAGCGAAGGCGAGCGAGCGGGTAACCAGTCGATCACGGCCCGCGAAGAGATACCCTTCGCGGACTACTTCGAGGACGCGCGAGCCCAGGGGCAGTTCGGTGGCGCCGGCGGGTTCTCGCGCACCGCCGTCTACGCCGCCGGGCCGTTGAGCTACGTGGGGCAGGCAGACACGCAACGCGACATTGAGTACCTCAAGGCGGCGATGGCGGAGAGCGGCGTCGAAGAGGGCTTCCTGTCCGCGCTGGCACCGGGGACGATCGAGCACTGGCTGCGCAACGATTACTACAAGACGGAAGAGGAGATGGTCTTCGCGATCGCCGACGCGATGCACGAGGAGTACAAGGCGATCGCCGACGCCGGGATCATCGTCCAACTGGACGACCCGGGGTTCCCTGATGGCTACTTGATTCACTCGGAGATGTCGGTGGCGGACTACCGCAAGTTCCTCGAAGTGCGCGTCGAGGCGACCAACCACGCGATCCGCGACATCCCGGAAGAGCTGGTGCGGCTGCATATGTGCTGGGGCAGCTTCCACCACCCGCACACCACGGACATCCCTCTATCGGAGATCATCGACCTTGTCTACAAGGTGAAGGCGCAGTGCTACTCGATCGAGGCGGCGAACGTGCAGCACGAGCACGAATGGACGGTGTTCAAGGACCACCCGCTGCCGGACGGCAAGATACTGATGCCCGGCATCCTGGGCCACTCCTCGCGGGAGTTCGTCGAGCACCCGGAGACGTGTGCGCAGCGGATCGAGCGCTACGCCAGCGTTGTGGGCAAAGAGAACGTGATCGGCGGGACGGACTGCGGTCTGAGCCGCGTGGCGCACCCCTCGATCATGTGGGCGAAGTTCAAGGCGATGGGCGAAGGCGCGGCGATCGCTTCGAAGCGCCTCTGGGGCAAGTAAGCCTAGCGCCCAACCTGACGCATCAGGGCGCCCGCGGCTTCGTAGTCGCGGGCGCCGCCTTTCATGATCGGCGCTACGACGTAGAGGCAGTCGATGCCCGCGTCGACGAACTCGGCGTAGAGCTCCGCGGCGATGTCGATGCCGTCACGGCCTTTCTCGAGGTCGTCGAGGACCGGCTGTGGGACGTTGCTGAAGAGGACGCCGTCGGCGCGTAGCAGCTGGAGGCCCCAGAAGACGGGTATCGAGAGCGCGGCGCCGGCGACCTGCGCGTAGGCTTCGAGGAAGTCGCGCGCTTCGGATGCGGCGAAGATGGGCTGCGTCACGAGGAAATGGGCGCCTGCCGCGACCTTGCGGGCCGTCAGCTGCGCCTCAGCACGAACGCCTCGGTTGAGGTCGGCCGAGGCGCCGATGCAGAAATCGGTCGGCGCGCGGAGGTTGGAGCCCCTGAGGTCCGACCCCTGGTTCAGCGCGGCGATGGCGGCGATGAGGCCGGACGCCGTGTACTCGTTGACGGCGCTCGTGCCGTCGCGCTCAGTCAGCGGGTCGCCCTGCAGGACGAGGACGTTTTCGAGGCCGAGGAGCTGCGCGCCGACGAGGCGGGACTTGCAGCGCGAGCCGGTTCATGTCGCGCGGCGAGAGGTTGAAGATGACGTCGGTGCCCTGGCGCTGCTTGATCGCAAAGGCGGCAGCGGCGGAGTCGGCGCGGACGAGCTTTCCGGGGTTGTAGGCGACGGCGATGAAGTCGGCGGCGACGAGGTCGTTCGCGCCGTCGAGCAGGACGAGGTCGCCTCCGCGCGGCGGCGTGAAGTCGCAGATGATGATGGGCTTCGTCCGTGCCGCGGCGGCGATTTCGCTGACCTTCGCCATGGGCGAAAGATTAGCACCGGACGCAAGACAAAATTGACAGATGGGCGCAGAATTAGCGCACTGTCAAATTAGCTCGTTTGGAGGGCTGAAATGGGCGAGATCCTGGGCCTGGGAATGACGCATTACCCCGGCATGACGATGAAGGGGAGCCTGGCGGGGCGTGCCAAGAGCTTCATGAA
This sequence comes from Dehalococcoidia bacterium, assembly GCA_035714925.1. GTDB lineage: Bacteria > Chloroflexota > Dehalococcoidia > DSTF01 > WHTK01 > WHTK01. The sequence goes on from DASTLN010000221.1 coordinate 5,395, forward strand.
GGACCCGCTGCTGCCGGAGGAGTTCAAGAACCCGGAGACGTGGCCGGAGGCAATGCGCAAGGAGTGGGCCGACGATGAGGGCCTGACGCACTCCAACGAGCACCGGCGCCTGCTAACGGAGAACTTCCGCTGGGTGCGCAAGGAGCTCGATGCGTTCAACCCTGACGTGGTCCTGATCTGGGGCGACGACCAGTACGAGAACTTCCGCGAGAGTATCGTGCCGCCATTCGCGTTGCTGGCGTACCCGGAGTTCGACGCGCAGCCGTGGCACCACCTGCCGCCGGGCCGCGAGAACTCCTGGGACGAGCCGAAGGACAAGGCGTTTCACTACGCTGGGCATCAGAAGGCCGGCAAGTACCTCGCGAACCGGCTCCTGGCCGACGGGATCGACGTGGCGTACTGCTACAAGCCGAACCACGGCGACGGGCTGGGCCACGCGTTCCTCAACACGGCGCTCTACCTCGATTGGGACCGGCAGGGCCTGCCGTACCCGCTGCTGCCGTTCGCAACGAACTGCTACGGGCGGCCGCTGACCAAGCTGCACGGCAGCGTGCTGAACAGCCTGGCCGACCTGCCGAACGAGGACGAGGTCGACCCGTCGTCGCCGCACCCGTGGCGCTGCTTTGACGTGGGTCGCAGCATCGCGCGGGCGATGGCTGAGAGCCCGTGGCGCGTCGCGCTGGTGGCGTCGTCGAGCTGGTCGCACAACTTCCTGACGGGCCGCTACCACTACTTCCACCCCGACGTGGAGACGGACAAGCGGTACTACGAGGCGCTTGTCGCGGGCGACTACGATTTCTGGCGCGACACGACGATCGAGGACGTGGAGCTGGCGGGGCATAACGAGCTGCTGAACTGGTACGGACTGGCCGGGGCGATGGCGGAGCTCGGCCGCAAGCCCGATGAGTCGCACTTCGTCGAGTCGTGGCTGTGTAACTCAGACAAGGTATTCGCCGTTTTCAGGCCGTAGGGAGCGTCAAGCTTCAAGCTACAGGCTTCAAGCAGCAGGCAACAAGCTACAAGCAATAGGCAACAGGCAACGAGGAGAAACATACGATGGGGAAGATCCGGCACATCGCTTACCGCTGCAGCGACATCGAGGCTTACGAGAAGTTCTTTGTTGAAGGGCTGGGGATGGAGGTTGTGGAGCGCCGTTCGAGCGGCGCTGTTGACCTTTCGGACGGGACGCTGAACATCACGTTGCTCAACTCCTCGCTGGTGCCGCTGGAGGGCGAGGCGAGCCTGGGCGTGGCTCATATCGGCTTCGAGGTTGAGGACGAGGACGCGACGATGGAGCGGCTGAAGGCGCTTGGCGCGACGGAGGCGAACACGATCCGGATGTCCGACGCGCACTACGAGCTGAAGTTCCAGGGTCCGGACGGCATCGTCGTGGACCTGGGGCACTGGATCGGCACGGCGCCGATCGAGGAGAAGGCGGAAGCGACCACCTAGGGCAGCCGTTTGCGCTGACAATCAATCAAGAGAGCGGCTCCCGATCGAGTTCGGTTGGGGGCCGTTTGATTGTTTGATTGTTTTCAGCGCGCCGAAGCTCCGTTTTCAGGTTCGGGGCGTTGGGCCCGGGATTGCTTCGCCTCGGGCTGGGGCCTAATGGCTCGCAAGGGGGTATGGTGGTCCTTCGTCAATGAGCTTAGTCTGCCGTGACGGGTTCTCCGAGGCGTTCGTGGCAGGACGGTTGGTTGGTTGAGGACGGGGCGTGCGGGGCGCGATGAGTCGCGCCCCGACGCTTGCGTTACGGCGCGAAGGCCGGCATCACTTCGGCGCAGAAGAGGGCGAGGGACTCGGCGACGGCCTCACGGGGTAGCTGCTCGCCGGCGTTGAACTCACAGACGATGCGGTTGAGGTTGAGCTGCGCCTGCATCTCCTGCAGGCGCTCGATAACCATTGAAGGCGTGCCGATGGCCACCTTCTCTCGTTGCGCGTCTTCCCAGGTGACGGCGCCGAGCGCTTCGGCGCGATGGCTGCGCGACTCGAGGTGGTCGGCGCCCGCGGCGGTGACGCTGCTGGCGAGCTGGCCGCCGAGGCGCCGGAACTGACGCATGAAGCTCTCTTGTGGCTCTGAGACGGCTCGCTCCGCGGTCTCGGCGACATAGACGGGGACGCGTAGCGCGATGTCCGGTTCGCCTGCGTGACCGGCCTGCCGCCAGGCCTCGATGTAGCTGCGCACCTGGTTCATGACGACCGGTAGGCCGGCCGTGCGCAGGCCGATGAAGATCGACGCGCCCATCTCGCCCAGGACGGGAAACGTATCGTCTGTCGTCGCGGCGACGCGTATTGGCGGGTGCGGCTGCTGGTAGGGCTTCGGCGTCAGGCAGACGTCGTCGTAGTGGTAGTACTCGCCCTCGAAGCTGAAGCGTTCCTGGGTCCAGGCGCGCTTCATGACCTCCAGCGCCTCGAACATGCGGTCCTTGCTCTCGGCGTAAGCGACGCCGTAGCCCTCGTAGGAGCCGGGGGCGGAGCTGCGGCCGACGCCGAACTCGAGCCGTCCGTTGGAGACGTGGTCGAGGGTGGCGACGTCCTCCGCCATGCGTATCGGGTTGCCGAGCGGCAGCAGGTGCACCGCGGTGCCGATCTGCATGCGTTTCGTCGCGCCGGCTATGGCGGCGGCGATGATCAGGGGCGAGGCAAGGACGGCGCGGCCGGGCGTGAAGTGCGACTCGGCGAGCCAGACGCCGTGCAGGCCTTGCATTTCGGCCTGCTGGACGTGGGCGAACGACTCCTCGAAGGCCTCGGACTGGGGACGCCCGGGCCGGACGTGAAACTCCATGAACGACCCGAATTCCATTTTTGCCCCCGATCTGCGCTTCGTCCGCCCAGCTTAGTTCTTCCAGAACTCCTTCGACGCCATACGGGCGCCTTCCGCCATCGAGCGGAACTTGGCCCAGCAGATGCTCGGCGCGCCGACGCGGGTGCCGATGCCGCAGTCGGTGCCGCCGTAGACGTTCTCGGCGCCGACAACGTTGGCGTACTTGCGGTAGCGCTCGGCGACGAGGCCGGGGTTCTCGACGAAGTCTGTGAAGTGACCGATGACGCCGGGGATCAAGATCTTGCCGTCCGGCAGCTTGACGTCCTTCCAGACTTCCCAGTCATTGTCGTGCTGCGGGTTCGCGGCTTCCAGGGAGTAGGCTCCGGCGTTGATCTTTAGGATGAGATCGATCATCTCGCGGAAGGGGATGTCCTGGGTATGAGGGTGGTGCGAGCTGCCCCAGCAGATGTGGACGCGGACCAGGTCCTCGGGAATCCCCTTGAGCGCCACGTTCAGCGCCTCGATTCGGGGCTCGGTCCAGTGGCGGTACTCCTCGACGGTCATGTCAGGCCACGTCTGCCACAGGGTCAGGATGCCGGGCTCGTCGATCTGCAGCAGGATTCCGGCGTCGGTGATTGCCTTGTATTCGTCGTGCATCGCTTCGGCGATGGCGAAGACGAGCTCTTCGTCCGTCTTGTAGTACTCGTTGGTGACGAAGTACTCGGCGGTCATGGGGCCGAGGCCCGTGAGGTAGAGCTCCTCGACGGGATGGCCTTGAGCCGCGGCCTTGAGGTTTTCGATGTCGATAGCCGTGTCGGCGGCGCCCTTGTAGCGTAGCGGGCCGACGACGTGGGCGCGACGTGAGCCGATGGCGGCGACGGGTGTTTCGCCGCGCTGGTAAGCCGCGAGGCGTTGCACGCCGCTGAAGCCGCCGGAGCCCGCGACTTCGAACCAGTCGGGGAAGCGCTTCATGTCGCGCGCCGTGATCGGGTTGCGTGGGGTGCCGGGTTTGCGATCGATGCCCTCGAGGCGGTCGGAGAAGTAAGCGGCCCAGCTGAACTTCGACAACTCGCCGTCATTGACGATGTCGATGCCGCTTTCAACCTGGAGCTTGACAACTTCGGCGACGGCGCTCTTGACGCGGTCGGCCAGAGCATCCCTGTCGTAGGGCTCGCCGGCGTCGCGGGCGGTGAGCATGGCGCCGAGGTCGGCGGGGCGGGGCAAGCCACCCATATGCGTGGTCAGAAACCTGCCGTTGCTGCGTTTCATGGGTTTCCTCGTTCCAGGACAGGCGGGGGCCGAGACAGGCGAGGCAGGCTGAGTCTACTCCAGCGGTTGGGGGAAGGAAACGAAGCAGAAAGTGAGGACGGAACGGGGGTAGGAGCTAGAGAGGTGGCGTGAGGCTAAGCGACGCCGCGCTGTTGCGAGCCGGCCAGACGCTCGAAGTGGAGGACGCCGTTGGCTTCCCAGATGCGAATGTCGACGCCGGCTCGTTTGGAGGCGCGGCGCAGCTTTGTCTTCGCGTTGCGCGGCGCCTGGCCGTCCGGTATCGGGACCTCACCGAAGGGCGAGTTCTTGACGAGCTGGACGAGTTGAAGGTGCGACGAAGGCTCCTCGACGGGTTTGGTAACGGGTTTCTCAGGTGTGAAGACCTCGGCGGCCTCGTATAGCGCATCGAAGTCGAAGCCCTGGTCGGGGGCCATCGCCTTGCGCATCGTCACTTTGTAGGCGCCGACGTTCTCCGAGATGCGCCATGCCACGGTCAGCGCGCCATCTTCGCCGGTGTGTGGCAGGCAGAGCGCGAATTCGCGTTCGTCGATACGGGAAGCAAGGTCGACGGCACGCATCTGACGGGCCAGGATCTGAACCATGTCCATCTGGGCTTCGGTCGTCCAGTCCGGGTCGTCGGCGTGGGCGCCGTCGTCCTCGACTTTGAAAAAGAGGGTGGACATACCCATGCCGTAGCGGCGGCAGCGGCGTGCCTCGTCGGCGACCCGCAACTCGAAGTACCAGCGCTCCAGCAGCGCAGTCTGTGGGTCGAGAATCGACAGCTTGCGACCGTGGCGCGTGTGGCGGTTGAGTCCTGCAGTGATGGTCGCGCGCGCGGTTTCGCGAGCACGTGAGGCGGTCTCGTTGGGCGCGGCAGCGACGGCCGCGACCAGCGCCAGCGGCGCAACCACGACTGCCGCAGCGATCGCCGAACCCCAGATCGCAAGGCCGAAGACGGCTACGACCGCGAGGCCCGCGAGCAAGGCTCGCGGGCTCTTGATGACATCTAAAACACGTGACTCGTATTCGCGCATCTCTTATGTGTCTTTTCGGTTGGAGATGGGTGCTTCTATAGTCGGGCTTCCGCTTACGGCTATACTCGCGAGCGCTACGAGAGGAGTAGATCATGAGCCAGCTCGAAGACCTTGTCGCCGCTTATCGCATCCTGGCCGAGTTCGGCGTTATCGATGCCTACGGCCACGCCAGCGTGCGGTCGGAGAGTGATCCGACCCGCTACTTTCTGTCGCGATCGCTGGCTCCGGAGCTGGTGACGGAGGCGGACCTCATTGAGTACGACCTCGACAGCAACCCGATCGATGACCAAGGCCGCGAGTCGGTGCGGGAGCGCTTCATCCACGGCGAGGTGTACAAGGCGCGGCCTGAGGTGATGGCCGTCGTCCACAACCACTCGCCGACGGTGGTGCCGTTCAGCGTGACGCAGGTACGGCTGCGGCCGATCTTCCACATGGCGGCGTTTGTCGGGCTCGGCGTGCCGGTGTTCGAGATACGCGACTTCGAGCAGGGGACCGATCTGCTGGTGAGGAACGCGAGTCTCGGCGCGGCGCTGGCCGGCGTCCTGGGCGACAAGCCGGCGGCCGTGATGCGAGGCCACGGCGCCGTCGTAGTAGGCGAAAACCTGCCGCGCGCGGTCGGGCGAAGCATTTACCTGGAGCAGAGCGCGCAGATGCAGTTACAGGCGATGACGCTTGCAGGCTCGGAGGGCAGGATCACGTACATGGATGAGGCCGAGTCGATCGCGGGGTCGCAGACGCAGGATTACGGGCGTGCGTGGCCGATGTGGCGCGAGCGAGCGCTGGCGCGGCTACACGCAGGTAGGCTTCGCGCAGATAGCAGATAACCGATAGCAGAGTTAGCAAGTATAAAATCGGGGTGACGACCTGTAAGGGCGGGAGGCATAGATGCTAAGCGTTGAAGACAACGAGCTGTTGACGAGGGTTGGGCCGGGGACGCCAATGGGCAATCTGATGCGCGAGTACTGGCTGCCCGCGGTGCGATCGGACGAGCTGCCGGCGCCAGACTGCGCGCCGCTTCGGGTCAAGCTGCTAGGCGAGGAACTGATCGCGTTCCGCACGACCTCCGGCGAGGTGGGGCTGGCTCAGAACGCCTGCCCGCATCGCGGCGCGCCTTTGTTCTTCGGCCGCAATGAGGAAGAGGGCCTGCGCTGTGTCTACCACGGCTGGAAGTTCGACGTGACGGGCGCCTGCGTCGACATGCCGTCGGAGCCGGCGGAGTCGAACTTCAAGAACAAGGTACGGGCGCGAGCTTACGCGACGAGGGAACGTGGTGGGGTCATCTGGGCGTATATGGGGGAACGCGCGGAGCCGCCGCCGCTGCCGGACCTCGAGGCGAACATGCAGCCTGAGGGCGAGTCGGCGATCTACAACATCTTCATCCGCTCGAATTACATGCAGAACTGGGAAGGCGAGATGGACACAGTCCACGCCGCGTTCCTGCACGGCACGTTCACACCGCGGACGGACCTCGACCCGAACAGCGTCCAGTACTACGTCCAGGAGAACAAGGCGCCGCGGTTCAGCGTCATGGACACCGAGTTCGGGACCTCGTACGGCGCGTACCGGCCGGCCGGCGAGGACAATTACTACTGGCGCATCGCGCACATGCTGTTTCCGTTCTACGCGATGATCCCGACTGGCACACTTGGCCTGAACATCTTCTGGCGCGCCTACGTGCCGATGGATGATGACCACACGTTGATGTGGACCCAGGTCGGCGGGCGCGAAGGCGACAATCGCATCCAGTGGAAGCCGAACACGACGGACTGGTACGGACGCTTCCATATTACGCAGGGTCCCGAGAACGAGTGGATGATCGACCGGGAGCTGCAGAAGTCGGGCAAGAGCTACACGGGCATCCCCGGCGGTGCGCGGCCGCAAGATATGGCGGTCACGGGCAGCATGGGGCCGATCTACGACCGCTCGCGGGAGCACCTGGGCACGACGGACCAGCTGATCATCAAGACGCGCCGCCGCTTGCTGGCGGCGATCCGGGCGCATCGCGACCACGGCATCGTGCCGCCCGGCGCGGACGAGCCGGCGATCTACCGTCAGCGCTCCGGCGGCGCGATCCTACCGCGTAGCGCCGACTGGTGGGACGCGACTCACGACTTGCGTCAGGCGTTCGTGAAGCACGAGGGGTTGCAGCCGCTGGTCGGGGTGTAGACGCTCGGTGTGTATGGTGGTCCGTTGAGGCGCGGAAGGCTTCGCGTCCTGCGCCGTCGCTATCGCTCCGGCTTGTTCGCTGCGCCTTCTCTAAATACCTCCTGAGGGGAGACCCCTCAGACTCCCCCCACAGGGGCTGCGCCCCTGTGGGCCCCACTGGCGTGGGTCGACTTTGACGGTCCTTCCTCCTTAGAGTGCAGGGCTAGAGACATTCCACCCTACCTATAGGCCTACGCTGGAGTCCGCTGGAGAGAACGGGGCCTGGCAGAGAAGACCTGAAGCACTCATAGCGCCGCGCGAGCCTGCTAATGTTGGCGGGTCTAGAGGAGGGCGAGATGCCGGATACGGTACGGATTGGGCTCATCGGCGCGGGGAACTACACGATCAACCGGATGCTGCCGGGGTTCCAGAAGGCGGCGAACTGCGAAGTCACGACGGTGGTCAATCGCCGCCGCGAGAATGCTGAGAAGGTCGCGGCGCAGTTCAACATCCCGAAGGTGATGGACGACTGGCGCCAGGTTATCGAGAGCAGCGAGGTCGATGCGGTGCTGATCGGCACACCGCCGAGCACGCATCGCGAGATGGCGCTGGCGGCGCTCGAGGCGGGCAAGCATGTGTTGTGCCAGACGCGCATCGCGACGACGGCCGACGAGGCGCGAGAAATGAGGGCCACGGCGGACGCGGCGAAGCAGAAGGGTGTGCGAAGCATGCTGGTGCCGCCAGGTCCGTTCTACCGGGCGCGCCGGTTCATCGAGCACCTGGTGAAGTCGGGGTACCTGGGGCGCGTGACCCACGTGCAGGCGTTCAACATGAACGGCAGCATGGCCGACCCGACGACGTCGCTCAGCGCCGGGCGCAATGAGATCGAACTGTACGGCAAGTACAACGCGGCACAGCTGGGGCTGACATATGACGTGATGGTGCCGTGGACGGGCCACGCGACGCGTGTGCTGGGCCACAGGGCGACCTTCGTGGAGGAGCGGCCGGCGACGCCGGGCGGGCCGATGGCGAAGGCGCCGTACCCGGAAGAAGTCACCGTGATCTCCGATACTGAGAGCGGCGCGGTGGTGATGAACGTGCTGAACTGGGCGGCGCGTTTCGGCGAGAGCCGCATCGAGCTGTACGGCGACAAAGGGACCGTGATCTACAAGCAGCGCAGCGACGTTCTGCTGGCGGCCCAGGAGGGCGACGACGCCCTGAAGGAGCTGCCGATCCCGCCGGAGCACGATGGTCCGTGGTTGGTCGAAGAAGAGTTCGTGCGTCTGGTTATCGGAGAGGTGGCGGAGCCGAGTTTCACGTTTGAGGATGGCGTGCGCAACATGGACTACCTGGAGGCCGCGTATAACTCCGCAATGCAGGGCAGGTGGGTTAATATCCGGTAGGATTCAAGTGCCACACGGCTCCAATGATTGATAGAGCGTCTTTTCGCTGGAGCCTTCGTGCACTACACTAAATCTATAGTTGAGCGCGGCAGACAGATTCGCTTCCGCAACCGCGGAGCTGATTATTTCTGGACGGGAGAACGTTGAATGGCGAGCATCCAGATATATGGTGCCGGTCGTGCGGGTGATGGTACAAACACCAACGTCCAGATGCTGACCCAGGCGTTGAAAGACATGGGCGCCTGGACCTTTTTCTGGCGTGACGAGGTGTATTCCAACATTCAGACCCGCGATAGCGGCTTCGGGATGCGCGCCTCCGACAAGCAGATCTTCGGACCGGACGACGAATTCGACATCCTGGAGGCGTTCGACGCAGGCGCGTACAACGATGAGGCGGGAGAGGGGCGCATCCCGCCGATCACGCGCGTGAAGCAAGGCGGAGCCGTAATCTATGACTCCTCCCCACGCCTCGACTACCCGAATACCAGCCACGAGATCAAGATAGAGGACTTCCAGGACATCATCGACGCCAAGCAGCTCCGCACCTTCGGGCTCCCCATGGGCCAGTTGGCCAAGGAGGAGTGCGACGGCCGCTACATCGTCCGCGGCACGATTGCGCTGGGCGCGATCGCGCAGATGATAGGCATCGACCCGGAGCGGATCCTGAAGCGCTACGCCAAGAACTTCGGCGATGGCAGCGAGAACTACGAGTTGAACAAGAAGGCGCTGGAGATCGGCATCAACCACGCGAAGAGCGAGGGTTGGGACCTGCCCGACGTGCGGCTGGATGTGACGCCTATTGAGAATGACACAAGACAGCTCATCCTCGGTAACTACGCCGTTGCTATCGGCGCTATTGCCGCCGGCTGTCGCGTCTATGCGGGCTACCCGATCACGCCGGCCTCCGAGGTCCTGGAGTACATGGCGGAAAGGATCAACCAGTTCGGTGGCGCCATGATCCAGGCCGACTCTGAGATGGCGGCGGCACACCACGTTATCGGCTCAGCGCTCGCGGGCGCACGGAGCATGACGGCGACGTCCGGCCCGGGCTTCGACCTTATGCAGGAGGCGATCTCCGCCGCCGGAATCACCGAGACGCCGATGGTCATCGTGTTGTGTATGCGCGGCGGGCCCGGTACCGGTCTGCCGACGCGCCAGGGGCAAGAAGAACTAAACGAGGCGATCTTCGGCAGTCATGGCGATATCGCGCGAATTGTGCTGGCGGCATCGCATCCGGAGGACTGCTTCTACGTGATGGAGCACGTCTTCAACCTGGCGGAGCGTTACCAATGCCCGGTATTTCTGTTGCTAGACCTGATGCTGGCGCAGTCCGACTACACGGTGCCTGAACTCGACCCCTCTGGCTTCGTCATAGACCGCGGCAAGCTCTTGACGACGGAGCAGTTCCGGGAGAGGTATGGCGACAATCGCATCGGCAACGGCACGCGCTACAAGCGCTACGAGGTGACCGAAGACGGCATCTCCTATCGCGCTGTGCCGGGAACGCCGGGCGTGAACAACTTCTACTCCAACACAAACGAGCACACCGAAGATGGCTTCCTCACGGAGGAGGAGGTTGTCCGCCAGGTGCAGATGGACAAGCGCTTCATGCAGCGCATGGAGCTGATCCGGGCGGAACCGCAGCTTCCCCAGGCGCGCCTCTACGGCGACCAGAGCGGGAAGATCGGCTTCATCAGCTACGGCGGCACCCTCGGCCCAATCGTCGAGGCGATTGAGCGGCTGGAGGCGATGGGTTTGAAGGCGAAGTTCATGGAGCTCCGCACGATGTGGCCCTTCCCGGGCCAGCAGGTGAGGGAGTTCATCGACAGCTGTGACACTGTTTACGTACCGGAGTATTCCGCTGGAGCTCAGTTGCGCGGCCTGATCCAGCGCGAGGCCACAGGGCCTTCGCCCAAGCTGCAATCGCTGCTGCGCTACGACGGACGCAACATGACGCCGGGCTGGATCGTCAGCCGGATCGAGGAGGCCAAAGTTGCCAACTGAAGAAATCACGATCACGCCGATCAAGCGGTCTGACATCACGGGCGAGAGCGCATGGTGGTGCCTGGGCTGCGGCGACTTCGGCGTGAACTCGGCTGTGCAGCAAGTAATCATGTCGCTGGTCAATGAGGGCGGAGTGCCGCTCGAGAACATGTTCGCGTTGTCCGGTATCGGCTGCTCCAGCAAGGAGCCCGACATGCTGCGCGTCAACGCCTACCAGGGCCAGCACGGACGCTCGCTGCCCGTGGCTATCGGCGTCGCGATCGCGAACCCGGGCCTCAAGGTGCTGGACTTCGGCGGCGACGGCGACACGTACGCGATTGGCATGGAGCATTTCATGCACTCGATCATCCGCAACGTGAACATCACGCTGATCATCATGAACAACCAGGTTTACGGCCTGACCAAGGGCCAGGCGTCGCCCACTGCGCACGGTGGCCTGCGCACGATCTCGACGCCGGAGGGCAAGAAGGGCCGCCCGGTGAACCCGCTGCGGCTCGCGATCGCGGGCGGCGCCGCGTTCGTGGGACGCGGCGTGTCCTGGCAGCGCAACGAGCTGGTCGACCTGATCCTGAAGGCGGTCAACACGAACGGCTTCAGCCTGGTCGACGTGTTCTCACCCTGCGTGACCTACCACCGCGAGCCCGGCTACCGCGGCTCCGGCCCGATCTTCGACTGGTACCGCGAGAACTACGTGGTCGACATCAAGGACGCGTGGCAGACGATGCGTAACGAGGTGTTCAGCCCGGCAGAAGTCGCGCAGCTACCCGAGGAGTACGACCCGACGAGCCCAGAGGCGGCGCTGAACGGCCTGCGTCTGATCGCTGAGGCCGGCAAGCTGGGCCGCGAGGTCACGGGACTGCTGTTGCGGGATGAGTCGCAGCCAAGCATGGCGGAGAACCTCGGCGTCTCGGCGGACCACGCTCCGGTGTTCTGCGACATCGACATCAACAACAACCTCGAGGGCTACAGGGAGTTGCTCGCGGCGCTGCGGTAGGACTTCTAAGGAACAAGGAACAGGGAACAAGAAGGGGCGGCCCGTGGGCCGCCCTTTTTGCGTCTTTCAAGACCAGGGTTTGGGGTGCGCATGACGCCGAGGCTGGAAAGCCTCGGCTACGTCTCTTCCCGCGCTACGGCGTGACGATTGCCCTGGTGACGACGCTGCCGCCCTCGCGGCCCAGCATGTTGAATCTGGGGACACCCCAGGCCCGACTAAAGCGACAAGCCGGGGCGCTTAAGGCGTGACGATCGCCCTCGTAACAACGCTGCCGCCCTCGCGGCCCAGCCATTCGGCGGTCTCGAAGGCCTCGGTGATGCGGTCGAGGGGGAAGGCGTGGGATATGACCTTCGTCAAGGGGTACTTGTCCCTGGTGCGCTCCAGGAAGTCGATGGCGTTGGGGATGATCCAGGGGTCGTAGTGCTGGATGGCGTTGAAGCGTATCTGATTGGAGACCAGCTTCTGCACGTCGAGGTGGGCGATACTGCCGGGTGAGATGTGGCCGACCTCGAGGTACGTCCCGCGCATGCGGCACATCTGCACGCCTTCCTCGACGGCTGACGGGAAACCGACGAGCTCGATGACGATGTCGGCGCCGATGCCGTCCGTGAGCTCGAAGACGCGGTCGATGCGGGACTGCGGCGTCGGGTACTCGTTGAGGTTGATCGTGTCGGTGGCGCCGCACTGGCGGGCGAGATCGAGGCGCGGCTCCTGGCCGTCGATGACGATGACCTTGTTGGCGCCCATCTCCGAGGCGACGGCGGTGGCGTTCACCCCAAGGCCGCCGGCGCCCTGGATCACGACGTTGTCGCCGAAGCGGGGCCTGGCGATGTGGAATGCCTCCATGACCTGCGCCAGGGCGCAGTTGACCGGCGCGGCAGCGGCATCGTCGATGTCATCAGGCAGCTTGAAGAGGAACTGGGGGGCGCGGAGGTAGTAGTACTGGGCGAAGCCGCCGTTGCAGACGGGCCACTCTTCGAGGGGCTTGCGGCCGACGCGAAACTTGCAGGCGCCCATCTCGCCGCGGATGCAGTTGTAGCAGCGCATGCAGGGGAAGAAGTAGGCGAACGCG
>DASTLN010000222.1:0-3270 GCA_035714925.1 Dehalococcoidia bacterium
GAAGCGCCAGGCGATCACCAACCCGGACAGCACGATCTACTCGATCAAGCGCCTCATGGGCCGCAAGTTCGATGCAGCCGAGGTTGAGAAGGACACGAAGCTCTTGTCCTACAAGGTCGTCAACGGCTCGAACGGCGACGCTGCCGTCGAGGTCGAAGGCCGCGCCTATTCGCCGCCTGAGGTCTCAGCCATGATCCTGCAGAAGCTCAAGGCGGACGCTGAGGCCTACCTGGGCGACACGGTCACCGAAGCCGTGATCACCGTGCCGGCCTACTTCAACGACAGTCAGCGGCAGGCCACCAAGGATGCCGGAACGATCGCCGGCCTCGAGGTGCTGCGCATCATCAACGAGCCGACGGCTGCCGCGCTGGCCTACGGTCTCGACAAGAAGGGCGAGGAAGTTATCGCCGTCTACGACCTGGGTGGTGGCACCTTCGACATCTCGATCCTCGAGATCGGTGAGGGCACGTTCCAGGTGCGCTCGACCAACGGCGACACGCACCTCGGTGGTGACGACTTCGACCAGGCCGTCATCGACTGGCTGGTGGACGAGTTCAAGAAGGATCAGGGCATCGACCTGAGCAAGGATCGCATGGCGCTGCAGCGCCTCAAGGAAGCAGCCGAGAAGGCGAAGATCGAGCTGTCCAGCGTGATGCAGACGGACATCAACCTGCCCTTCGTCACGGCGGACGCTTCCGGCCCCAAGCACCTCAACCTGACGCTTGCGCGATCCAAGTTCGAGCAACTGGTGTCCGACCTCGTCGAGCGCAGCCTCGGTCCGTGCAAGCAGGCGCTACAAGATGCTGGCGTCACTTCGGCGCAGATTAACGAGGTCGTGATGGTCGGTGGCCAGACACGCATGCCGTTGGTCATCGAGAAGGTGAAGCAGTTCTTCGGCAAGGAACCGCACCGCGGCGTGAACCCGGACGAAGTCGTTGCCATCGGAGCCGCGATCCAGGCAGGCGTGCTCAAAGGCGACGTTACGGACGTCCTTCTGCTCGACGTCACGCCGCTGACGCTCGGCATCGAGACGCTGGGCGGTGTTGCGACGGCGATTATCCCGCGCAACACGACGATCCCGACGAGCAAGAGCCAGGTCTTCTCGACGGCGGCAGACAATCAGCCTTCGGTTGAGATCCACATCGTGCAGGGCGATCGTGCCATGGCCACCGACAACAAGTCGCTAGGGCGATTCATCCTGGATGGCATTTTGCCGGCACCGCGCGGTGTGCCGCAGGTCGAGGTGACGTTCGACATCGACGCTAACGGCATCCTCAACGTGAGCGCCAAGGATAAGGCCACGAGTAAGGAGCAGAAGATCACGATCCAGGCAGGCTCCGGCCTGTCGAAGGAAGAGATCGAAAAACTTCAGCGCGAGGCCGAGATGCACGCGGCCGAGGACGAGGTCCGCCGCGGCGAGATCGAAACCCGCAACATGGCCGACAGCCTCGCGTACAGCGCCGAGAAGACGCTGCGGGAGAACGAGGACAAGGTCCCGGCGGAGCTCAAGACGGATGTTGAGGGCAAGATCGCTGCGGTGCGTTCCGCACTTGAAGGCACCGACAAGGGCGCCATTGAGAGCGCCGTCGCCGAGCTCAACGCTTCGCTGCAGAAGATCGGCGAGGCGGTCTACGGCGCCCAGGGCGCCGCGGGCGCGGACGGCGCGGACGAACCCGGCGCCGAGGCTCCAGAAGGCACCGTCGAGGGCGAGTTCCGCGAGGTCTAGTCATAGCATGACGGCGGAAGGTTGCCGAATGAGTTTTCGAGGGGACGGCTCCGGCCGCCCCCTTTTCGTTCCAGGAGTAGTGCCATGCCTGAAGAACGCCACAACCCGCTCGACGAATACGTGACCTTCCCTGAAGCCATCGTGCTGAGCCGGCAGGACGTTCTGCCGAGCGAGAGCATCGGTTGGGGGCTGAACCTGGTGCTCACGCTGCCGCCGCGTATGGCCTTCGAGCACGTGAAGGCGCAGCTCATGACGGCAGGCTTCTACGAGGAGGCCGCGGGTGGCGGGCCGTCCCTATTTCGCCTCGTGCGTGACGACGCCTACGTCTGGGGCATGATTCAGAGCGCGGCAGGCGGCAGCCAGCTCTTTCTCAGCACAACGCCTCAGGCCGAAGATGAGGGGTCCGTCTAGACCCGCCAGACGCGACGAAACGGCAGACCTGCCGCCGTATCAGCCATCCCCGATAGCTCGATGCGAGAAGGCGTTAGCTTGAGCAGGCCCCAATCGCCGTCCGGACCGCCCGGGAAGAAGTCGCCGAGGTCATAACCGGCGGGTTCGGGCGTGCTGCCGTAGAGCGCCCAGAGGCGGCGCTTGACCGCAGCGTCGTCCTCCCACGCCGCCGCCGCTTCGACATAGACGTTCTGCTGCTGCGGATCCCAGTAGCTCAGCGAGACGTTGGGATTTGCCGCGAGGTGCTTCTCCTTGAGGGAGTGACGTCCCGTGGCGATCCAGCCGGTCGTGCCTTCCCAGAGGGGATGCAGGATACGCGTACGCGGTTTGCCGGACGAATCGACAGTTGCCACGGTGCACCAGACGATGCGCCGCGTCCTCGCCAGGAACTCGGCTTCGATTTCTTCCCAGGGGAGAGAGGTCACTGCAGCGTCGCCTGCAATCCTGCCATTGTGAATCCGCCGGCGCCGAGGACCTGGTGCACTTCCCACTCGATCAGATCGAAGGCACAGTGGCCGTTGGCCGTGAACGGGTCGCCGGCCGCGACTTGCTGCGCCTCTTCCTTCGAGCCGCAGCGGATCAGGTAGATGCCGTAGGCGGTGCCGTCTTCGGCGTGGCCGGGGCCGGAGAACAGGATCTTGCCGGCCTCATGCTGCTGCTTCATCCAGGCCAGGTGCTCGTCGACGGGTGTCGTCCACTTCTCACGGTCGACGATTGAACGGCGCAGGCAGATAAACCACATTTTGTTGCTCCTCCAGGATGCGTGGCTGGGTCCTCGAATTGCTTAGGCGGACGCCAGCCGATATTATCCGATCGGGCGGGAAGAGGAGCATTGCTCTGAAGGTACCCGCCTATCTCTTTGCCATCCTGTCTGCTTTCGTCATCGCCTGTGGTAACGGTGGCGATTCTGACAACGCGTCACGCGAGCCCGACCAACCCGACGATTCCCAGGCGATCCGCGGGGTCGATTTTGGGGCAATCGACGTTTTGCAGGACATGATCGCCCAGCTCGGCAGCGGCTCGGTTGAGTCGCGCGCCATCCTGTACGCGGATGTCACCGGCGATCAACGTGAGGAAGCTATCGTGCCGGTGAC
>DASTLN010000223.1:0-36039 GCA_035714925.1 Dehalococcoidia bacterium
TTGCTAGACTAGCGAAGCGTTCGGTCGGGGCGTAGCGCAGTCTGGTAGCGCACTTGACTGGGGGTCAAGAGGTCGGAGGTTCAAATCCTCTCGCCCCGACCAATCACCTTCCTGTTGCCAATCCCACCTGCACAACGCTGAATCAGCTGTCGTTTAACCGAATTGAAAAGGCCCCGCGGGTGAGCGTCGGCGCGTAACTCGTCGCCCTCATCAGCGCAGTCGCCGACTGTTGGAGCCTGTAATGAGCATCCCCGGCCTCCGTTAGTGGAAATGACGTAGCGGTTTAGAGACACGATGAATTGCGGAGCCTCAGGCGAAAGGACTCGGAAATGTCTATCTTTAGACGACAAAGAAAATCAACCGCCGCCCTGGACGAGATTGCGATTATCAGGGACCGCGTCAAGGCGATCCGCGAGCAGCTTGGGCGTCGAGACGTTGAGCTGACAGACCTGTTTTCGTCGCTGAGCGAGGACGAACGCAGAGTCTACTGGTCGCAATCGGAGGACCGGACCTCGCGAGAGTAGCTCAGTCAGGGTCAAGTATCTAACAGGGCGGATAGCATCCGCCCTGTTTTCTATTCAACATCCGGCTAGAATGGCGCCCGAGTACAAGGAGGTCGCCGATGCCAAGAGTGGCGCTGGATCTGAACAAGGAAGCGGACCGCCAGAAGGTCAAGGGAACGTGGCGGCGCGCGCTGGGACTGGTGCCGGGCGAGCCGAACCAGGGCCTCGTCGCTGAGCTGGAGGCGAGTCCCGCACGCCTTGCCGACTACGACGATTCCGGCTGGGAGGTCACGGACAACGTCCGAGACCTCGTTTCGAAGGGGTTTACATTCGGCTGGTGGCGGATCACGGTTGAGCTGCCGGCGGAGGTCGACGGCCAGCCCCTCGCCGGCGCAAACGTGGTGTTCGAGACTAACATCGACAATTACGGCGAGGTCTGGGTCGATGGCGACATTGACCTGGTTGCCGGGACGGTGGTGGGCTTCAACGCGCAGCAGCGCGTCGTGGTCAGCCCCAGCGCCGTGCCCGGCGCGAAACACGTGATCGCCTGCCTTGCGGCGAACGGGCCGATGGCGCTGCCGCGCGGCGTGATCTTCATGCGTTACGCGACGCTGGCGTTCGAGACAAGGGGCTAGAAGGGCCGGCGATTGGCGCTAGCCCTTCTGTCCCTGCGCGCACAGGATGGTGCGCCAGATTTGTGGCTTGGGTAACTGGATGAAGACCGGTTTGCCTGCTCGCATCTCGCTACTCCTTAACGTTCGCCGCGCTGGGCGTCCTCTGTAGTTGGGACAGCTCAGCTGCCCGTTCCTTACGCGTTCCGCACCCGATCGTGTCCGTCAGCCTCAAGCAGCCACGCCGACTCTTGAGTCGCCCAGACTATCGCCGTGGCCAGTACGAAGATGCCGAACGAGAGGATGATCGCGGCGAAGCTGTAGAAGGAAACCGCGTGGAGGAACTCCTCAAGGCCGCCACTGTGATTCTCGAAGATGCTGGCGCCAATGGATGCGGGCGCCAGAGCAAACGCCGCGGCCAGCATCGCCCATGCCGGTACGAGCGGCGTCAGGCCCTCCGCGTGGCCGGCGGACGAACGCCCACAGGGCCCCTACGGGCCCTCGCAAGAGGCCCGCCATGACGTATGTGACGGCCACGGTCCCTGCACCGAACAACAGGAAGCCGGCAACGCCGTTCGATTCGATTTCGGGGTCCAGCGCTTCGCTCGCGATGGCAGCCACATTCGCGACGATGACGAGGGCGGCAATCATGTAACCGGTACGGTTGAATAGGGCTCGTTTCTGCATCTCGTATCTCCTCGCTTCGCCGGCGGATGCGCTTCGAGCGAATCGTTTCTTGATGCAGTCACTATGTCTTGAGGCACGCTACCGCCGTAACCGGCCGCGGCCCGATATGCGCCTCGCTCTTCGTCTCAACCCGGCCTCAGTCGTAAGACGGAGCTACCTGTACGTCGTGTAGACTGCGACCCGATGCCGCAAGCACCCTACGGCGCCTGGCGCTCTCCGATCACAGCCGGCCTCATCGTCTCAGCCACCGTGCGCCTCGGCGCGCCGCGTCTCGATCGCGACGACATCTACTGGCTCGAGTCGCGGCCTCAAGAAGGCGGCCGATACGTCATCGTCCGGCGTACGCCCGATGGCGCCACGTCCGACGTCAACCCGGCGCCGCTCAACGCCCGCACCCGCGTCCACGAATACGGCGGCGGCGACTACCTGGTCGCGGACGGCACCGTCTATTTCGCCAACTTCGCCGACCAGCGCATCTACGTCGCACGTCCGGGCGCCGCCCCCGAAGCCCTCACGCACGTCGACGGCATGCGCTACGCCGACTTTGTCCTCGATGCGAGACGAGGTCGACTGATCGCCGTCAGGGAGGATCATTCAGGGCAGACGGAAGCCGTCAACAGTTTGTCTGCCCTCGATATCGCTTCGGGTGACGAGACGGCTCTGGTTGAGGGCCATGACTTCTTCTCCTCCCCTCGCATCAGCCCCGATGGCGCCATGCTGTGCTGGACGGCGTGGGACCACCCAAACATGCCCTGGGATGGCTGCACCCTCTATGTCGCTGACCTCGACGCCCCTGGCATGACGACGAACGTGCGCGTGGTCGCCGGCGGCGCGGCGGAGTCGATCTGCCAGCCCGCTTGGTCGCCTGATGGTCGGCTGTACTTCATTTCCGACCGGTCCGGCTGGTGGAACCTGTACCGCTGGTCGCCTGCGTCGGGCGCCGTCGAAGCCCTGGCACCGAGCGAGGCCGAGTTCGGCGGCCCGCACTGGCAGTTCGGCGCTTCCTACTACGCCTTCGAAACAAGCGATCGCCTCCTCTGCACTTACGGCGCCGAGGGCATCACTCATCTCGCGACCGTGGATACAGCTACGGGCGCCCTCAGCGACATCGAGACTCCGTTCAACGTTATAGGTAGCCTCCAGCTTGGTCGCGGGCGCGCCGTGTTTGCCGCGGCGTCTGCAACTGAATCGGGCGGCCTCTACTCACTCGACCTCGCCTCGGGGCGGATCGATCTGCTGAAGGCATCCAGCGACGTTGAGATCGACCCGCATTACGCCTCCGTAGCCCAGCCGATCGAATTTCCGACCTCGAACGGCCAGACAGCGCACGCCTTCTACTTCCCGCCCGCCAACAAAGACTATGAAGCACCCGCCGGCGAACTCCCGCCGCTGATCGTCATGTCCCACGGCGGGCCGACCGCCGCGACCTCGCCCGCGTTCTCGCCGCGAGTCCAGTACTGGACGACGCGCGGCTTCGCCGTCCTGGACGTCAACTACGGTGGCTCCACGGGCTACGGTCGCGCCTACCGCGAGCGTCTCAACGGCAACTGGGGCATCGTCGACGTCGAGGACTGCGTCAACGGTGCGCGCTACCTCGTCTCGCAAGGGCTGGTTGACGGCGAGCGCCTTGCTATCACGGGAGGCAGCGCGGGCGGCTACACGACGCTGGCGGCGTTGGCCTTCCATGACACGTTCAAAGCGGGGGCGAGCCATTATGGGGTCGCGGACCTGGAAGCCCTGGCGCGGGATACGCACAAGTTCGAGTCCCGCTACCTGGATGGGTTGGTAGGGCCGTATCCGGGGCGCATCGACCTCTACACGGCGCGCTCGCCGATTCACCACGTCGAAGGGCTCGACTGCCCCGTCATCTTCTTCCAGGGTCTCGAAGACGAGATCGTGCCGCCGAACCAGGCGCAGACCATGGTCGATGCGCTGCGCGTCAAGGGCGTGCCGGTGGCGTATCTACCCTTCGAGGGCGAGCAGCACGGCTTTCGTCGGGCCGAGAACATCAAACGCGCCCTGGAGGCTGAGCTCTACTTCTACGGCCGCATCTTCGGCTTTACGCCCGCGGATGACATCGAGCCGGTGGAGATCGCCAACCTCTAACTACCTGCACGCCCCGCATATCGCGGCGCAACGTTCCTATCGCAAAAGGGGCCCGGCGTCTGCCGGGCCTCTTTGCGGTGCGCAAGCCGGGGAGGGGACTCACGTCACGAGAAGAAGGGCGCCGGTGGCGGCGACAGCCGTCGATGAGATGAGGACAGCGTGACGGACGGCCGCGCGTAGCCCGTCCATGCCGCGGGTCGGCGCGTCGGCCTTGCGGTGGCGGTGGAGCTGCTTCTCGGCCCGGATAACCAGGCTGCGGCGCAGCTCCTCTACGCTGCCGTAGTGACCGCGGCGCAGCAGGGACGGAAGGTGATCCAGTGCGTCACGGGTGATGCGTTGGGCGTCCTGGCGGCTGTGAGTGGCCATCAGGACGTGGTGGTACACGTCATAGAAGACGTTATCGAAAACGTAGACCAGCGCGTCACGGTCGCCCTCGCGGGCGCGGCTGACGACATCGACGATCGCGGGCGAATCGGGTCGCATCTTGGACGTGAGAGCGATGGTTGCCGTGGTCATTGCCGTCTCCTTTACCTGGCTCGCGCTGTCTGCGTGGTTGCACGGTCAGTATCGCGAGACGTCGGCGTGACGGCACGAGGCGTTCGATTGATTCAAGGACGAGACGAGAGTCGGAATCAAGCCTCCGTCTAAGGCCGGAGGAGCGCAAAGCGGTCGGTGGCGCTGACCAGCGCCTCCGCCATCGCCGGAGCGCCCGCGTCATGCCCCGCGTCGTCGACGACGACGAGCTCGGCGGCGGGCAGAGCGGCCTTCAGTGCCCAGGCGTTGCCCAACGGCGCCTGGAAATCGAACCGGCCGTTGATGAGGACGCATGGGATGTCAGCGAGGACACCCGCCTCGCGCAGAAGGATGCCGTCCTCCAGCCAGAGGTTGTGAACCATGTAGTACGTGACGATGCGGGCGTAAGCCAGCGCGTACGAGGGGTCGGCGAAGCGCGGCGCAAGGCCTTCGCGCGGCGGCCATGATGGCGTCGCCGACTCCCAGAGGCACCAGGCCTCGGCAGCGCGGTGCTGTGCGGTGATATCAGGGTCGTTGAGCAGGCGGTGGTACGCGCCAAGCAGGTCGCCGCCGCGTTCAGCCTCGGGTAGCGCGTCTCGAAGCCGCTCCCACTGGGCCGGAAAGAAGCGGGCGATACCGCCTCGGAAAAGCCAATCAACCTCGCTATGGCGGCCCGTCGTGACGCCGAAGAGGATGAGCTGCGAGATCCGCGCTGGATGCGCCTCGGCGTACGCCAGCGCCAGCGTACTGCCCTACGAGCCGCCGAGCACAAGCCATCGCTCGATGCCGAGATGGCTGCGCAGACGCTCGATGTCCGCGACTAGATGCGGCGTCGTGTTGTGCGTGAGGTCTATGTTGGGCAGGGAGGCGTGGGGGGTGCTGCGGCCACAGTTGCGCTGGTCGAAGAGGACAATGCGATAGATGGCGGGGTCGAAGAGGCGGCGAAACCAGGGCGCGGAGCCAGAGCCCGGGCCGCCGTGGAGGACGACCGCGGGCTTGCCGTCCGGATTGCCACAGGTTTCCCAGTAGATGGCATTCCCGTCACCCACATCGAGCAGGCCGTGCTCATAGGGCTCGATTTCGGGATAAAGGTCAGTCATGGCGAAGGAGGGATGTTCTGGAGCGAGGGACGGGACTCGAACCCGCGACAACCTGCTTGGAAGGCAGGAGCTCTACCAACTGAGCTACCCTCGCCCGCAACGATTATAGCGGCAGGCGGGCATCAAGCCGCCCGCCGTATTCCGCGCGGTGCTCAGGGCCCTCCTAGTACCCTGGTGACGACTAGTCTGCCGGAGCCTGAGCCTTCGCCGAGCCGAAGTGTCACGAGACGCGAAGACACGCCGTGACAACTCAACGGGAGCGCCTTCAATCCCTTAAAGGAGGGATGCGCAGCAAGGTACCACATCTCTGAGCGCCTTGTGTCGCTGCCGAAGTGGTAGGCTGCAGTGATTCCGAGAGAGAGCCAAAATGACAAACAAGCAGTTCAAGCAGCGTCTTCTGCAACTTCAAGAAGTCATTATGCGGGCTCTAGCGTTCTATGCAGTCTGGAACAAG
Source organism: Dehalococcoidia bacterium (assembly GCA_035714925.1). Classification (GTDB taxonomy): domain Bacteria; phylum Chloroflexota; class Dehalococcoidia; order DSTF01; family WHTK01; genus WHTK01. The sequence goes on from DASTLN010000223.1 coordinate 5,975, forward strand.
CTGCAGCTGCACGATCACAAGGAAGTGTCGTGGTCTCTCGATCAGCAGAACCGAATTCTGGGCCAATGGAATGGCTTCTTCATGCCTGTCAGTATCGCGCTCCAGGATATGGCAATGCTGCAATTCGCAAAGGTCTTCGATACGAATCCTCGGACGGCCAGCCTCTACGTTCTTCTCCGCGAAGCCGAGCGGGATCGACGCCTCGTCCCGCATGCGGCGCCTGAGTTTCTTAGCGATGCCAAAGCAAAACTCCAACAAGCCGAAGCCACCTACCAAGCTATAAAGAAGCTGAGGGACCAGAGGATTGCACACACAGACGCAAACCCCAAAGTGCTCCCACCGTTGATGAATCGGAACGTGGAGAGTCTTTGCGAGGACATCAAGCATGTATTCAATCAGCTGGCGAGTGCTCATGACCGCAACTTCTACAGCTGGGATTTCGCGCTTCGAACGAGCGTCAGTGAGACGACCGACATCCTCCGTCTCTTGTTGGCGGAGATAGACCGGAAAGACACGCACCACGACCAACAGATGGTCGAGATTGGTGTAGGCCATGTCCGGGATATGGAAACCAGGATTGGCCGTCCTTTGGCAGGAGATGAATTAGAGTCGGCGTTAGGCCAGTTGGGGCTCACACCCGGCCAGGCGGATCGCATTCGCATCCAGCTAGGGCAATGAACCCTCCCTCGCCCCCGCAGCCCTCGCGCTGGTCTTGGCACTGTTCCACGTGCAGGTTACGGGCGGTGACGAGACGCCAGCGGCGATTGTGACGCCAGGTGCTGTGAGCATTGGGATCGAGACTAACGTCTGTGGTCGGGTGAAAGGATAGTACAGGTTCGCTTATGCCAGTAACGGACGCACACCGGGCTTACGTCTTTATCGATGCAGGACATCTTCGAGACAACTTGACCCAAATTGGCGCGAACTGGCGGAAGACTGATCTCGGAACGATAGGTCGCGTTCTCATGACGCGGTTCAATCACCTTCCGAAGTGGCTCGACGTGGAAATGCGCCTTAGCAGGGTCTTCGTCTATGACGCCATCGGAGACAGCGGCGACCCAGAGGTCGAGGAATGGTTGAGGCTAACCGACGAACTGCCGAACGTCCATGTTCGGCGTGGAGCGCTGGCTGGAGAGGGCAGAAAGAGACAGAAGGCCGTGGACGTGCGCTTCACGGTGGACGCTCTTTCCTGGGCACAGAACGGGGCCTACGATGTCGCCGTCTTGGTCACGGGTGACGGTGACTATGCCCCCCTTGCGGAAGCCCTTCGAGACCGGGGCATCTACGTCGCGGTCGCGGCCTTCGAAATCGGTATTAGTGACCTGTTAAAGACTGAAGCCGACTTATTCTTCGCTTTACAGACTGACCCGGCTGCCTGGGCGAGCTGGAAGTTTGCAACGTGAGCGCGAATACCTATAGCCCATAGCTGGACCGATTTCGCTCAGTCCCTGGGCCATTCTACAAATTTAGGTCGCTTGCCGCTTACTTGGCTTGGCTTGGAAAGCAGAACCTCTACCAACCACCACCGCCGCCCGCCTTGAGCGGGCGCGACTCAAACCCCCGGCAGCCTGCCCACGCTCGAATCCCACACTGCCACCTGCCCTTATGACCTCCGCCCGCCTCCCCGCATACTCACCCCATGACCAACCCCTCACCCAACCCATCCCTCGTGCCGTCCCCCCGCCCCCGCGGCCGGCCGCCAAAGGTCAGGCGCCCTCCCTCCGCCAACGCCCTCCGCCACGGCATCCTCTCCACCGACCCGGTCCTCCCCGATATCGAGAAGCAGTCCGACTGGGAAGACCACCTCGCCGGCCAGATCGATGCCATCAAGCCCGTCGGCGACCTCGAGTTCGTCCTCACCCACCGCATCGCCCTCACCCTCTGGCGCCTCAACCGCCTGATCGGCTTCGAGCGCTACGCCCTCAAGCCGTCGGAACGCTACCTCGATGAGCTCTCCCGTCTCCGCCGCGGCCTCAACGGCGCTGATGCTCGCCTTGACCGCACCTTCCCCACCGGCTCCATCGAACAGGTTCAGCGGTACGAGGCCCACCTCCACCGCATGTTTCTCAAGGACCTCCACGAGCTCGAGGCCCTCCAGACACGCCGTCGCGGCGACCCCACGCCCCTCGCCCGCGTCGAGGTCAACTAGGTGCTGTCCCGTACCGAACGCCCTCCCCGGGTCGAGGCTTCCTTGTTCCTTGTTCCCTGTTCCTTGTTCCAGGCGCGTCAACTAGGTGCACGCACCTGTTCGCGACCATCGAAATTACGAAACGCAGATTCAGAAAATCCCCCGAAACAGGCGTCGATCGCGTTTTCGCGTGCCACGGTCTCGGCGGGTCGAGCGGCAAAATCGAGCCCTGGAGAGCAGAGCGGCCGTTTCGATGCCTGCTCGACGTCGAAGTCTCACAGATTACGCGCCGGTGTGCCGATCATTAAGCAAGCGGGATCGTTTTTCAGGAACCCGATCGGATCGACATGAACTCAGAGAAGGTCAGCAGCGAGGCCCCGGGTGAGAAGTATCGAGGCAAGTTCTCTGGGATGTCCCTGGAGTGGCTTCTTGGGCTGGTGCCGTCGGCATTGTTCTTTGCCTACGGGCAAATCGGACTCGGCCTCAGTCTCCTCTGCCTGGCTGTAGCTGGGCTGGTCACGCTTCGTTCGCTGCAAGAGCGTTCTCGCAGGGCGTTTGTAAAGGAAGTGCTCGCCTCAGCTTCGCGGGATGAACTTACCGGCCTTGCCAGTCGAAAAGGCTTCCTCGAGGCGCTGCGCTCGAGCCTTGCGAGTCCTATCGCCGGAGATTGCTTCACCGCGGTGTTCTATATCGATCTCGATAGTTTCAAAAGCATCAACGACACGCTGGGTCACACCGCTGGTGATCGAGTCCTCTCCACGGTTGCCCAGCGCCTGAACCAGGTTGTAATCGAACCGCAGCTGGTTGGACGCATGGGTGGGGACGAACTGGCGATCCTTGTTCCAGAAGTGTCAAGCCGTGAGCAGGTCATTGAGCTGGCTAGCGCGGTCATGGAGCAATTCTCAACGCCAATCATGATCAACGGCGAGAAGGTCTGGTCCAATGCAAGCGTGGGGATTGTGATGGCCGGCCGTCCCCGACCGTCCGCAGATGACCTGCTGGTGATGGCAGATACAGCTCTCTACCAGGCCAAGAACGGCGGTAAAGGCCAGTTCGTCCTATTCGAGCCAAGCATGCCGACACCGGTGACCAGATCTCCGTCTTTGGACGCGGACCTACGCTCGGCCATCGTCAACCAGGAGTTCGTGCTTCACTTTCAGCCCATCGTCAACCTGGGAAACCTGAGCATTGACGGCTTCGAAGCGTTGATCCGCTGGGAGCATCCCAGGTACGGCACGCTAGGCCCCACCGAGTTCATCCCGCTGGCGGAAGAGACCGGACTGATTCGAGCCCTGGGCGACTGGGTCATCGAAAGAAGCTTTCAGCAGATTTCAATCTGGCAGAGCCTGAATAGCCGGCCGATGACGCTGAACATTAACCTTTCGGCGCTGCAATTTCGTCAGCGCGACATGTTGGGCCACCTTTGGCGCACCAGCGCGGGCGCCGGCCTGCAGCCAGGCGGGATCGTCCTGGAAATAACGGAATCTTTCTTCCTGCAGGATGACGAGATCACTCGAATGAACCTGAGTGGGCTGCAAGACATGGGATTCGGCATCGCGATCGACGATTTCGGCGTGGGATATTCCTCGCTGAGTTATCTCAAGCGTCACCGCATCGATGTCCTCAAGGTGGACCAATCCTTCCTCGCGGAGCCTGAGAATCCCAGGAGCAGAGCCCTGCTCGACGGCATCATCCAGCTCGGCCACAGCCTGAATATCGGAGTCATCGCCGAGGGCATTGAGACGGTGGAGCAGCTTAAGCTCCTGCAAACCCTGGGCTGCGAACGCGGCCAGGGCTTCTTGCTGGGGACACCTTTAACTGAAGAGGAAGTCGTGGAGCGACTTGTCTCCGGCGCCTTCATCCGTCCGAATCTAGTAGACGCCGCCCAAAACTTGCAGGATCGCCGCGAGGATGGCAGATCAACACTCGGAATTCGGCCCGCATGACGTCTCTGAGTTAGACACCTGCCGGTGCTAGCCGTTGCCGCCCAGCACCGGCCCGGAATGGTGGTGCAGCAGCTTCCAGGTCTCGCTTTCCAGGACGAAGACGTTCGTGGCGATCAGTGGGGAGCCGCCTACGAGCTCCCTGCAGACGACGACGGCGATTGAGCCGTGCAGCGATACTTTGGCGCCACCGGTGACGATGCGTGGCTGGGCGGGATTCGTGAGAATGTTGCGCCAGCTTTCAAGCACTCCGTCCCGCCCTTGTAGCAGGTTCCAGCCGGGGTGGATGCAGGTCACGTCCGCTGAGTCAGCCCAGATGGCGTCCATGAGCGCCGCATCCTTCTGGTTAAAGGGAGCGTAGAACGCTTCGTTGGCAGCGAGCGCTGCCGCTTCCAGCTCCATGTGATGACCTCGTCAGCTGTATCGCCGTGCGTTGACACCGCTACCCTACGGCAAGATGATTTCGCCAGCCAGTTGCGGGGGTTGAACTTTGAAACGAGCAGAACGTATGAAATTCGGTATCTTCCTGGCGCCGTTCCATCCCATCGGTGAGAACCCGACGCTGGCGCTGGAACGCGACTTCGAGCTGATCGAGAAGCTCGACGCGTTGGGCTATGACGAAGCGTGGATCGGCGAGCACCACAGCGGCGGTTGGGAGACCATCGCGTCACCGGAAGTCTTCATCGCGGCTGCGGCCGGCCGGACGCGGCACATCAAGCTCGGCACCGGCGTCGTATCGCTGCCCTATCACCACCCGCTGATGGTCGCCGACCGCATGGTCCTGCTGGACCACATCACGCGCGGCCGCGTCATGTTCGGCGTCGGCCCCGGTTCACTGCCCATGGACGCGCTGATGCTCGGCATCGACACCACCGTCCAGCGCCCGCGCATGAACGAGGCGCTGGGGATCATCATTCGCCTCTTCACCGAGGAAGAACCGATTACGTATGAAAGCGACTGGTTCACGCTGAAGAACGCGCGCATCCAACTGCGGCCGTTCACGCGCCCTCATATGCCGATCGCGGTCGCCGCGGTGCAGTCGCCGGCAGGCATGGTCGCGGCGGGTGAGCACGGCGCCGGCGTGCTGACGATGGACGTGCCACGCGGCAAAGACGCGGCGGCAATGGCCGACTTCTGGTCGATTGCCGAGGAGACCGCGGCGAAACACGGCAAAGCGATGGATCGCGACGAATGGCGCGTCGTCCTGCACGTGCATCTCGCCGACTCTCGCGAGGAAGCCCTGCGCCAGATCAGGCGCCGCGCGGGCCGCTACCGCAAGGAGTACAGCGAGGGCACGACGGGATCGGCTCCCCCATCAGACTTCACAATCGACGAGGTGGCCGAGCACCTGGTCAACCAGGGCGCGTGGTGCGTCGGCACCCCGGACGACCTGATCGCCAAAATAGAGGAGCTGCAGCACTACACCGGCGGCTTTGGCGGGCTCATGGTCCAGGCCGTTGACTGGGCTGACGCGGAGCAGCTGCACCACAGCTACGAGCTCCTTGCTCGTTATGTCATGCCACGCTTCCAGGGCAGCATCGAGGGGATCGTCGCGTCGCGAGAAGAAGCGGCGCAGGGTCTCGACCATATTCGTGAAGTGCGTGCCGCAGCGCTGGCAAAGGCACGTGAGGATTACGATCGCGCCCGGTAGACGCTACTACGGTCGAAGCGAAATCAGTCGAGGCGCCGCAGCAGTCCCGAGACGATCCCGACGGTATAAGCTGGCGCGACCTCATTAACGAAGCGCTTGAAGTCGGACGGGGCGGCGCCGTCGGCTCGGTCTGAGATGACGCGGACGATGACAAACGGCAGGTCGTTGAGGTGACAGACCTGCGCGATCGCGCCGCCCTCCATCTCAACGCAGAGGGCGTCCGGGAAGTCGCGTAGCAGCTCGTCGCGCTTGCCGTCCTTGACGAACTGGTCTCCGGTGACGATGAGGCCGCGTTGGACACGCGGCGCCTCGGCTATTGCGGCCGCGGCGGCAGCAGCGTGCTCTATCAGGCTCCGGTCTGCCTCGAAGAGACTGATCCCAAGGCCCGGCGCCTCGAAGCGCGGGTAGATCGGCGAGGCGTCGAGGTCGTACTGCACAAAACGGTCGCCGACTACGACGTCGCCGATGTCCAGACTGGGATTCAGGCCTCCGGCAAGGCCGCAAACGACGAGGCGCGAGATCGAGAACTGGTCGATGAGGCGCTGGACGCCGGCGGCGGCCGAGACCTTGCCCATGCCGCATCGGGCCACGACGCAAGGTTGGCCCGCGAGTGTCCCCTGCCAGTAGTCGAAGCCGGCGCCGCGACCCGATGCCGCCACATCCATGGCGTCGACGAGACCGCGCACCTCGGGTTCCATGGCGCCGAGAAGGCCGATCGGGCCGTCAGCGCTCAATCCGGCGCCTCGTGGAGCTGGGCCCGTAGCGAGGAGTTGACCTCAGAGACGTGCGCATTGGAGCGCCGGACGAAGTCGATGATGACGGCGAGCTGGGCGTCCGTGAAGGCGGACATGACGCGGGTCATGCCATCGGCCATCGGGCCGTAGAGCTGCTCGATCTCGTCGAGGTTCTCGTAAATTGGCTCGATCAGGACGCGGCGGCGGTCCGATTCGTCGGCTTTGCGACGGACGTAGCCTTTGCGCACGAGACGGTCGATGAGCCGCGTCGTGGCGCCGCTGGTTAGCCCGGTGCGCCCCGAGAGCTCGCCCGCGGTCATGGTCCCCAGCGTGTTGAGCAGGTCCATCGTCTCGATGTCGGTGGCGTGGACACCGACGCGCTCGGCGACGGCGTGGCTGAACAGCGCATCGAACGAGCTCATGAGTCGCAGCTCGCGCATGAGTTGGGCGAGGAGATCTTCGCGGGCCATTTCGGGGGTGGTTGACACTACGCAATGCCCTCCATACGATATCTGCGCGACGCAGATAATGCAGCGTGCAGGCAGCGCCAGTTTAACAAAAGCTCAAGGTTGGCGCGGCGGGTCTGGACTTCGCGGCTCGCCTGTGACCATGCTGTCGCGATCACACTGGAGGTCCCGTTCATGAGAAGTCTTGCACGCCTCTGCTTTACCCGGCGATGGCTGGTACTACTCAGCTGGGTGCTGCTAATCGTTGGCTTGATCATCCTGGCGCAGGTCGCATCCGGTGAATACCGGACCGACTTTGAGCTGCCCGGCTCGGAGAGCCAGGATGCGCTGGACCTGCTGACGGAGCGTGGCCCGCTGGATCGCACCGGCATCTCGACACAAATCGTCTTCAAGGCTGACCAGGGTATCGACGACCCCGCTGTGCGTCAGCGCATGGAGCAGTTCTTCCGGGACATCGGTGGCGCCGTGGAGAACCTCAGCATCGCCATGCCGTACGCGCCTGAGAATTCGTTCCAAGTCAATGACGACCGCACGATTGCCTACGCCGAGCTGAACCTTGGCGATCGCTCGGAGGAGGAATACGCGGACGACGCGGAGAAGATCAAGGCCCTGTGGCACGAAATCAACGTCGAAGGGCTTCAGGTGGAACTAGGCGGTGACATCTTCGGCGAGTTCGAGGACCCGAGCGAGTTCTACGGCCTGATAGCGGCGGTGATCATTCTGCTCATTGCCTTCGGCACCATCCTGGCGATGGCGCTGCCGATCCTGACGGCGATTTGCGGCGTGACTTGCGGCATCTTGATCATTGCGCTGCTGACTCGCGTGCTGGCGGTGCCGGAGTTCACGCCGATCGTTGCCACACTGATCGGCATCGGCGTCGGTATCGACTACGCGCTGCTGATCGTGTCGCGGCACCGCACGGCGATCCACGATGGCAAGTCTCCGGTTGAGGCGATTTCCCTGGCGATCGACACCTCGGGTCGCGCGGTCCTGTTCGCCGGCCTGACGGTGGTGATCTCACTGCTGGGGCTGTTCATGATGAACCTGGACTTCATGCGGAGCGTCGCACTTAGCGCGATGATGGCCGTCCTATTCACGATGGCAGCCTCGGTCACATTACTGCCGGCCTTCCTCGGCTTCGTTGGTGAGAACATCGACCGGCCGAACCTCGTTGACATGGTTAGCTTCCCGACGCGAATCTACCGCGCCAACGTCGTTTGGTGGAAACGCATCGTGGCGCTCGTGGTGACGGTAGCCTTCTTCTGGGTCTTCATCATTTCCTTCGTCCTGATGGCCATTCGCAAGCTGATCGGCGGCAAGGCGGAGGAAGCGGGGATGCAGTACGAAAGCAGGACGGCGATGGAGCGCTCGTTCTGGTACCGCTGGAGCCGTGTAATCCAGAAGTACCCCTGGCCGGCGATGATCCTCAGCGGCGCGCTGCTGATCGTCCTGGCGATCCCGGTGTTCTCGATGAACCTGGGCTTCTCTGACGCCGGCAACCGCCTCGAGACCGACACGACGCGGCGGGCCTACGACCTGCTGTCTGAGGCCTTCGGTCCCGGGTTCAACGCGCCGGTGCTGCTGGTTGTCGACCTGTCGACCGTGGAGCAGGATGATGCGGCGCTGGAGACGTTAACCGAGACGGTGCGCCAGACGCAGGGCGTCGCTGAGGTCGCGCCGCCGGTGGTGCTGGAGCCGTTCGGACTGGCGCTGATCAACGTCTTCCCAGATTCGGCGCCGCAGGATGAGGAGACGAAGCAGGTGGTCCACCGCCTGCGCAACAACGCCATACCGCACGCCACCAGCGAGACCGGCCTCCGGGTGCTGGTCAGCGGTTTGCCTGGCGCGGTGGTCGACTTCTCCGACTACACTTCGGACCGGCTGCCGTGGTTCATCGGGGCGGTGCTGCTGCTGTCATTCCTGCTGCTGCTAACCGTGTTCCACAGCGTCGTAGTGCCGATCAAGGCCGTGATCATGAACCTGCTGTCGATAGGCGCGGCGTTCGGGCTGACGGTGGTGGTGTTCCAGTGGGGTGTCGGCGATAACCTTGTCGGCCTTGGCAAGGAGGGGCCGATTGAGGCGTGGGGGCCGATGTTCATCTTCGCTATCGTCTTCGGGCTGTCGATGGACTACGAGGTGTTCTTGCTGACCCGGGTGCGCGAGGAGTACGACCGCAACGGGCGTGACAACGGCGCGGCGGTGGCCGACGGGCTGGCGGCCACGGGCCGCGTGATCTCCGCGGCGGCGCTAATCATGGTCTGCGTCTTCGGCTCGTTCATGATCGGCGACGACCGTTCGATCAAGATGATCGGGTTTGCGCTGGCGGCGGCGATCTTTATCGACGCGACGATTGTGCGGTTGATTCTGGTGCCTTCGGCGATGGAGCTGATGGGGAAGGCTAACTGGTGGGCGCCGCAGTGGCTGGTCAAGCGCCTGCCAACGATCCGGGTGGACGCGGAGCCGGAGACCTCACCAGCGGGGTCTTAGCAGACGGCAGGCTGCTACCGCGAGTCCGAGACGGGCCGTCCTGGTGGGCGGCTCGTTTGCTTTGGGGCGGCTGATGAAGCTGCGTCAGATTCGGGACGAGGGGGATGAGCAGGGTGATAGCGGGGCCCAGGGCTAACCCGAGATAGCGATTCAGGGTGGGAAGCTCCAGTTTGCCGTTTCGCCGGGCGCCCTGGGCCCCGCGTCAAGCCGAATATAGCGCCGGCGGGCCGAGCCGCAGCGTGGCATCTGGCACAGATCGTGGGGGCCGATCGGCACTAATCGCACCGCGACTTATCGGCGGCAGGCTCAGCCCGGTCCTGGCAGACGGCAAACTGCTGCCGCGAATCAAGACGGTGCGGCGCGGAGGGCGATCCCGTTAATGCGGGTGATCGTGGCCGTGGTGGCCTTCCGAGTCCGGACCGGACTCAGGGTGCCCTTCTCAACAGCCGGGCTCGCCGGGGTGGCCGCAGCAGGCCTGGAGGTGCGAGACCTTGATCCAGGTGTTGCGGGTGGCGAGGCGCAGCTTGGTGCGCAGGGGGAGGGGCTGGCGCCAGTTGGTGAAGAAGTTACGGAGTGAGGAGTTCATTGGCTTAGGTTAACTCAAGCCAGAAAAGAAAGCCGGGCCGACTTCACCAAGGCGTTTCAGAAGAATATATTGAGGCTAATACTCGCGACCGCAACACAAGAGCAGAGGCCCCGCAATGCACCAGCTATCACAGCAAGAGCGTCTCTTTATTCTCCTCGTCTACATAGCCATCCTGTTGACTGCTTCTCGCGTGGTGCTAGGCAGCTTCCTTCCGCCGACGTCCGAGGACGGTCTCTGGTTTTACGCCGGACTAGCCTCTCTCCTTCTCGGAAACCTCATCGTCACGCCATTTTTCACAAAGCCAGCCGACAGTATCTCCTATTCGGTTAGCGCGTTGGTGGCCCTTTTGGCGACGTATATCGTGGATGATCCGGCGAGGCTTCCTTTTGAGAAGATTCTGTGGATTGCTGTGGTCGTCTACGAGCTGGCGGTGCTCGTCCTCGCCACTGCGGCAATCGTGTTTCGCTCTTCGGCTGGAAATGTTCGCAGGGCACTTGGAGCGGAGGCCTTCCGAGCCGTAGGCGGAATCGGGGAGGCGCGCTGGGTTTACTCGGCGGTGTTCTTCCTAGCCGTAATCGTATTTCATCGTGATGACGCAGCAGAGTTCGCTACTCTGCTGGGGGTCGGGCTCGGCGTAGTTATCCTGCGTCCGCTGGAGTTTTTCTTCTTGGTCGCTCAAAGGGTCAACCGTGTGCTCCGGGGCTTAAATGCGGATCCCATAGTTGGGGAGTTGATTGGGCGCCAGGAACCTGGAGTAATCCTGGTAAGGCGTCTCCCGGGAAGGACTGTGAAAGTCGGGGAATTGCTCGCAATCCAAGGGCAGGATAGCGAGTGCTTTGTGGGAATGATCCTGGACGAATTCTTCCTCGCTGGGGAGACTTGGCTTCGAGCCGGGCACGTTGTTATGGCGGAGCTTTCCGAAGACGAACGAACGGCATTGCAGCAGTTGGCAACCTACGCGGGAAGTGCTGCGATTATCGACGCTGGTCGCAACCAGACCATTATCGACAAGCTATCCCGACAACCCGTAGTGAGTGGACGAGAGCAAGTTGTCGGACTCGTCGCGCCAGACACAGATTCAAACACCCTACTCGTCGAAGTGACTCGGACCGATTCAGTCATGGAGGAAGGGCGGCTACTTCAAACGAGAATTGGCAACAAGACCGTTCTCTATCAGGTTGTGGCTGGAGTTTCGAGGGAGGAGGTTCTGAGAGAGCTCAACAGGTATGGATACGCGCGAGCTCGTGCCCGAAAGATAGGTTCCTGGGATCAGATGAAGGGTAAATTCGCCCAAGTCAAATGGCTGCCACTCGTTAATGAACCGGTTTTGTTGGTAGACGACCAAATAGGTCAGCCGTCTCTGGATGCTGTTGGTTATGTGCCAAAGACCGCTTACCCAATCGGAGTTGACACGCAGAAGCTCGTTACTCATAACACCGCGATTTTAGGAATCCTGGGCGTTGGAAAGACTTTTCTTGCTTTTGAACTGATTCAACGGATGCAAATAGATGGAATCAAGGTCATCTGCCTAGATATTACAGACGAATACGGCCCAGAGTTGGGTTTCGTCATTCCGCCGGAACTGCAGGCCTTGTACGACAAGGTTGCTTGGGGTAAGGGCAATCATCAACAGAACAAGGAAGAGGGCGGAGGGGTCAGAGAATTCAAAACCGAGCTAAAGAACCTTCTGGATGCCTTCTTGGCTAACGACCAGGTGGATCAGCGCCTGCTTGTGTTGGACCCAGCGAGCTTCGACGTGTGGGAACAAACAGGCGGGATGTTCCAAGGCTCAGCTGCGATGGCATCCCTCTCTCCGTCGGAAATAACAAGAATCATTACAGAATTGACGCTCCAGAATCTTCAGGCCAAAGGAAAGAGCCCAACGGCGCGTGCTTGCGTAATCTTCGAGGAAGCGCATTCACTAGTTCCCGAGTGGAACTCCGCAGCAGTCGAAGGTGATCAGCGGGCCGCGAATGGAACCGCAAAGTCCATTCTTCAAGGGCGCAAATACGGCCTCGGTTGTCTCTTAGTGACACAGCGGACTGCAAATGTAACAAAGACGATCTTGAATCAGTGCAATACGATCTTCGCGATGAGGTCGTACGACTCTACTGGAATCGAGTACCTCCGGGCCCACCTCGGAGACGACTATACGAGACTCCTGTCGACGTTGGATGACCAGCACGCCGTGGTGTTCGGGAAGGCATCCTCTTGCGCTGACCCCGTTGTGATCGCATTGAACGATCGAGACCAATTCAAAGCACTATTGCCTTAGATCCGTGTCAGGAAGCGTGTTGGAGCCTCTGCCAGCATCTCCTTCATGAACCGGATACCGCCGCAGGCTGTTGAGGTGCTCGGGCGGGCGCTGTCGGCGGACGACCTCACCCCCGCTGCCGCGCGCCTCTCTCCTTGCGAGGCGAGGGGCTGTGTCGGACGTGCGGATGGTGGACTGCGTTGGGGCGTCTGATGAGGGTGTGAGATTGCTTCGCCGGCTGAGGCCTCGTCGCAACGACGTAGGTGCGGTGGTGGTGGACGAGGCGTACTGGGTGCGTTGAATCGGACCCCTGCGAGGGGTGTTTGATACACTCGGCGCATGAACCGGATACCGCCGCAGGCAGTTGAGGCGCTGAAGCGGGCGCTTTCGCTGGACCGCGTGCTGCATACGCCGGAGGACCTGCTGGTCTTCGAGTACGACGGGACAATCGAGAAGGGCGAGCCGCAGGTTGTCGTGTTCCCGGACACGGTGGCGGAGGTGTCGGCCTGCGTCAAGATCGCGCGGCAGTATGACCTGCCGGTGGTGCCGCGGGGCGCCGGGACCGGGCTCTCGGGCGGCGCCGTGGCGGCGGTCGGCGGCGTGCTGATCGCGACGACGCGGATGCACCACATCCTGGAGGTCGACCTCGAGAACCAGACGGCGCTGGTCGAGCCGGGGGTGGTCAACCTGCACCTGAGCCAGGCGGTGGCGCAGCACGGGCTGTACTACGCGCCGGACCCCAGCAGCCAGCGCGCCTGCACCATTGGCGGCAACGTCGCGGAGAACGCCGGCGGGCCGCACTGCCTGGCCTACGGCGTGACGACGAACCATGTCCTCGGACTCGAGTTGGTGATGGCGGACGGCGAGATCGTCTGGGTCGGCGGCGGCGCGCGCGACCTGCCGGGCTACGACTTGCCGGGGGTCGTCGTCGGCTCCGAGGGGACGCTGTGCATCGTGACGAAGGCGCTGGTTCGGCTGCTGCGCACACCGGAGTCGGCGCGCACGATGCTGGCGATCTTCGACTCGGTCGAGGCGGCGAGCACGGCGGTCTCGAGCATCATCGGCGGCGGGCTGGTGCCGGCGGCGATGGAGATGCTCGACCGCGAGACGATCAGGGCGGTGGAGCCGGCGCTGCACGTCGGCTACCCGCTGGACGCCGGCGCCGTGCTGCTGATCGAGGTCGAGGGCCTCGACGAGGCGTGCGCCGAGGACGCCGCGAAGGCGCGACGCATCTGCGGCGAATGCGGCGCCACGGAGGTGCGCGAGGCGTCGGAGGCGGCGGAGCGCGAGAAGCTGTGGGCCGGCCGCAAGGGGGCGATCGGAGCGCTGGGCCAGCTGGCGCCGAACTACTACATCCTCGACGGCGTGGTGCCGCGCACGAAGCTGCCGGAGGTGATGCAGGGCGTCATGCGCGTCAGCGAGGAGACCGGCTTCGCGATCGCCAACGTGTTCCACGCCGGCGACGGCAACCTGCACCCCTGCATCCTGTTCGACGAGCGCAAAGAGGGCGAGACGACGCGGGTGCTGGACGCGGGCGAGACGATCATGCGGCTGTGCGTCGAAGCGGGCGGGTCGGTGACGGGCGAGCATGGCATCGGCCTGGAGAAGCGCGACTTCATGCCGTGGATCTTCAGCGAGGCAGACCTGGAGGCGATGTCCCGGCTCAAGACTGCGTTTGGGGCGGGGGAGTCGTTCAACCCGTGCAAGGCGTTCCCGACGACAAAGGGGTGCGGTGAGGTGCACTCGAAGGTGCTGCAGCGCTTCGGGGAGGATGCTTACGTGTAGCGATGACTGAAATTCGACGGATCGCTGAATAGATAAACAACCCTGCAGGATGAATCCCGCAGCTATGCCGATGCGATGTTTCCATGTCTGGTTCAGCACGAAGGGGCGCAAGCCGGTTCTCGAGATCCGTTCCGCCGAACCAGGTCGAGGTCGTCAAGCAGTACATACGCACTCAGGTAGACCGCCCGTTACGCCACGAGTAACGAAGCTGCAGGTTTCAACCTGCAGAGTCCGTGAACACTGAAACGGCCGCACACGCTAAGCCGTTGATGGTGGGTGGTTTTGTTTGACAAACCTGCGGGTTGAAACCCGCAGCTACGCCCGACGGGGCATAGCACGAGGTCGGTCTTCGGTAGGGCAGCTTCGCCTATTTAACCACTCGCCGGTATGCTTTGAGACATGGCGAGAGCGCCCGACCTGATGATGCTGGCTGAGACGCTGCGCTCGCTGCTGCCGGGCGAGGCGCTGGACTTTGACCCGGGCGATGAGTACGGGGTCGATGGGATGACGCCGCTGCTGGTGGCGCGTGCGGGGTCGCAGGCGGACGTGGCGGCGGTGCTGAAGGCGGCGAGCGAGGCGCGGGCTGCGGTGGTGCCGCGCGGCGGTGGGACGCTGATGGCGCTGGGGATGCCGCCCGAGCGCTACGACGTGGCGCTGGACCTGCGGGGGCTCGACGCGCTGGTCGAGTACGAGCCGGCGGACCTGACGGTGACGGTTGAGGCGGGGATGGAGATCGACCGCCTGGCGTCGACGCTGCGGGAGCGGGGGCAGATGTTGCCGCTGGGCACCTTCCGCGACCAGAGGACGACGATCGGCGGCGTGCTGGCGACGAACCTGCACTCGCCGGGCTTCCGCCACATGTACGGCGCGGCGCGCGACCTGTGCATCGGCATGACGGTGGCGCTTTCGAGCGGCGAAATCGTCAAGTCGGGCGGGCGCGTGGTGAAAAACGTGGCGGGCTACGACATGGGCAAGCTGCACATCGGCGCGCTGGGCACGCTGGGCGTGATCCTGCAGGCGAGCTTCAAGGTCGTACCGGAGCCGGCGGCGAGTGGGGGCGGCATCGTTCACGGCGAGCGCGCGGCGCTGGAGACGGCGCTTCGGGCGCTGCTGGAGGCGCGGCTGGCGCTGAGGAGCGCTTCGTTGACGCGGGAGGCGTCGGAGGAGGCGTGGCGGCTCAGCGTGGGCTTTGCCGGCAGTGAGGCGGCGGTTGAGCGCTCGCAGCGCGAGTTCAGGGCGATCGCCGGCGATTCGGAGGACAACGGGCCGCTGGACGCGGTGTCGCGGGCGTATTCGGCGGTGCAGAACGACCCCGTCTGCGTCCGCGCGACGGTGCCGGTGGCGCAGACGGGCGCGATGGCGCGGGCGCTGGCCGACGCCGGGGCGTCGGTGGTGTCGGAGCCGACGCTGGGGTCGGCGCACGGCAGCTGGGGCGACGCCGCGGCCGTGAGCGAAGGGACGGTCGCGTCGCTACGACGGCGGGCCATTGAGGCCGGCGGGGCGCTGATCGTCGAGCGGGCGCCGGTGGAGCTGAAGCGCGCTGCTGACGTGTGGGGTGAGCCGCGGGGCGACTTCGCGCTGATGCGGCGGTTGAAGGCGCAGTTCGACGCGGCGGGGACGCTGAATCCGGGGCGGTACGTGGGGGGGATTTAGACGCCCAAACGCACTATTCCGTTCGTCCCGTCAACCGTGACCGTATCACCGTCCAGTATCCGCCTCGTCGCCCCTCTCGCGCCGACCACAGCCGGTATCCCGTACTCCCGGGCGACGATGGCGGCGTGGGCGAGCGCGCCGCCGGTCTCGGTGACGACGGCGCCGGCGATGGCGAACAGGGGCGTCCACGGCGGCGCTGTCATCTGGCAGACCATGACCTCGCCCTTGGAGAGACGGACTCCATCGGCGGGTGAAGCGATGATGCGCGCGCGACCTGTGAAGAGCCCCTTGCTGGCAGATACGCCGTGGATGACGTCCGCCATGTGGTCGCCGGCTTGCTCCGCCGTCCCGACGATCGATGCGAACGGAGATGCGCCACCCTCACCGGGATCCGCTCCGATGAACGGCGGTGGGATAGCCGCGCGCCACGATTGCCACTCTTGCTTGCGGTCCTCGACGGCGGCACGGAGGTCACTAGCGGTCGAGGCGACCTCTTCAGGGAGCAAGAAGAAGATATCGTCGGGCTGCTCGATCCTCGATTCGAGGACCAGGCGCTCACCAACACGTAGCCAGGCCAGCCGGGCTTTGCCGGTACCGGTGAGCTGCCAATGGGCCCGGCTCTCCCTGTTTTTCGCGTAGTCATCAGTGATAGCAGCCAGGGCGCGGAACCGCGCGAGCTCCTCGGGCGAGCCTGCAAGTAGGCGCTCGATGGCGTCGAAGCGTTCCTGCCGCCGCAAACCGGCGCGATCGAGGCTCAACAGGGGAGACTCAACGCCGCCTCGAACCAACCCGGCGACTATCGAGAGAGGTGTCTCAGGGCGCTCGCGCCAGGTTGGGCTGCTTAGTTGCCACACTTCTGCGCGATCGCCGTAGGCACCGAGAAAGTCCTCAAAGCGACGCCAAAAGTCCTTGTGCTCCTTCAACCGTTCAATGCGCTGCGACCAGGGGACATCCGCGCCGACAAGCAGGTCACGGATGGGGGCGAATTCTTTGACCATATCGGCGAGTTGCCACAATTCAGCGGCCGTCTCCACGGACGTATTGAGATGACCCTGCGCCAGGTCACCTACTGTGGAAGGACCATCCTCGCCCAAGAGCTCGCGGCAGAACGCCTCCAGCCTGCGTAGCGCCTCGACTTCGCTGAGGGCCGAAGTGATCGTGATTGCCCAGGAGTAGCGCTCCAGGTCTCTGATCTCAACGATCGATGCATCGCCGCCCATCTCATCGAGCAGCCGGCAGCACTCCCGGACTTTCGGCAGGCAGACCTCTCCCCAGAAGATGCTCGGACCGCCGTGGCGCTCTGACAACGCTGCAAGTTGCCCAAAGGTGACACTCATTCTCTGGAAGTTGGGCTGAGCGACATAGATGAAGCCGTGAGGAGATCGGGCTCCCTCCGTCAACGGATTCTCGATACCCAGATCCCCGAAGGCCCGCTCCAGCCCGCGCCGCTGGCTGGACATCGTGGCCCGTTCTAGCGGTGTAGCCGGCTCAATAAAGTGTTCTCTGTCGACGCGCCAGGTCCTCTCGGCTTCGGACGGGTCCTCCCAATCCACGGGGAAGTCCCAACCGTCGGGGCACTTTTAAACAACTCGATGGGCCATCTGCTGCACCCTCCACACACGACTGGGCCGGAGTCTACACCAAGATCGGTCTGTGTCCGCCCAAGCGGGCCATCGTGCTAGGCTGAGGCTGTGACGGCGACCCACGAACACGTCCACGTTTTCACCGATGGGCCACGCGAGGAGGACCTGGCGCGGTGCGTGCACTGCGGGTTTTGCCTGGAGGCTTGCCCGACCTATGTGATCACGAGGCTTGAGACCGAGTCGCCGCGGGGGCGGATTGCGCTGGCGCGGGCGGTGTCCGAAGGGACGATAGAGGCGACGCCGAACGTGGTGCAGCACTTCGACCTTTGTTTGCAGTGCCGGGCTTGCGAGACGGCGTGCCCTTCGGGCGTGCCCTACGGGCGGATCATCGAGGGGGCGAGGGCGCTGGTGCAGAGCCGCGCCGACCGCCCGAACTCGTGGCGACTGCGCGCGGCGGTGCTGCGGGTGATGTTCGCGAGCCGGTGGCGGCTGAAGACGGCGTTTTCGGCGTTGCGGATGTATCAGCGGTCGCCGGTCGCGAAGTGGGTGCGCTACGTGCTGCCCGCCCGTCTGCGCCAGATGGAGGCGATGCTGCCGCGCCTGGCGGACCAGTTCTTCGAGCCCCCTGTCGTCGCTGCGCAGCCGGTGGGAGAGGTCAAGGCAACGGTGGCGCTGCTCAGTGGCTGCATCATGCCGATGACGCACCCGCAGACGCACGAGGCGACGGTGCGAGTGCTGGCGCGAAACGGCTGTCGCGTGCTGGTGCCGGCGGCGCAGGGGTGCTGCGGCGCGCTGCACGTGCACAACGGCGACCCCGAGGCGGCGCGAAAGCTGGCGCGCAAGAACATCGACGCGTTCCTGGCCAGCGGGGCCGACTACTTCGTCGTGAACTCGGCAGGCTGTGGCAGCGCGATGAAGGAGTACGGCGAGCTATTCGAGCGTGACAAGGCGTACGCGTCGAAGGCGGTGCGCTTCGTGGAAGGCGTGCGGGATGTCAACGAGCTGCTGGTGGAGATCGGCTTCACGCCGCCTACCGGGCGTGTTGAGGAGCGCGTGACGTATCAGGATTCGTGCCACCTGATCCATGCGCAGCGGATCAAAGACGCGCCGCGAACGCTCCTGCGGTCGATCCCGGGTGTTGAGCTGACGGAGATGGCGACGCCGGACCGTTGCTGTGGCAGCGCGGGCATCTATAACGTGACGCAGACGGAGATGTCGCGGCGGGTGCTGGATGACAAGATGCTGGACGTTATGTCGACTAACGCCGACGTGGTCTGCACCGCCAACCCGGGCTGCATGCTGCAGCTCGACCTCGGCGTTCGGATGAGCGGTGGGTCTCAAGAGGTGCTACACGTCATCGAGCTGCTGGACCGGGCGTACCGGGCGGAGGAGACGTAGGTCTAGTCCAGGTCTGAGGCCTCGTCGTTGCGACGTGGTTTTGGCAGTCAGCTTTCTGAGAAACGGGTTGAGCCGCCAGGACTATGATGCGCTGCCTCCATGGGAGGCTTACGAGATCATTCGCGCGGAGCGTGAGGCCCTTCGACAAGCTCAGGATGAGATTGGACCGCAGACCAGGAGCCGGGAGCTGCGGCTTTGGTCGACACGTGGTTCAGCAGCGAATGTGCGGGGCATGGTTTTCACCGCTGGGGCGACCCCTCACCCTCTCCCCCGGGGAGGGGGACCACGTCAGGCTGACTGAGTGTTGAGCTTCTTCAGGACGGCATCGATTTGCTGATCGAGGGGCGCCGTGGTGTCAATCACAAGGCGTTCCGTATCTGGCAATTCCGTGGCGGGTTCGAGGCGCTGCTTCTGGGCCAGGTAGACCTCCCAGCGGCCTTCTGATGTGGTCCAGGCCTCGGCTTCGCGCTTTTGCTGCCGTGCTTTGACGACGTCGTCGGGGGCGGTGCATTCGATGACGAGGAAGCGCGTCTTCTGCTCGTGGGCAAGCGTGACGAGTGGCTCGCGCTGGCGGCGCTCGATGTAGGTGCCGTCGATCAAGACGGGGCGGCCATCCGCCAGGAAGTCGCGCGCCTGAGACTCGATCTCGTCGTAGACGTGTTCGCGGGCTTCCGGGGCGTACTTGCCGGCGTCGAGCGCCTCACGCTGGGGCGTCACCTCGAAGAGCTCGCGCCGCAGCATGTCTGTCGACAAGGTGACGCAGCCGAGGCGAGCGGCGAGAACGCCGGCAAGTACGCTCTTGCCACTGCCGCTTGGCCCCGTGACCAGAACCAGGCGCTGCTTCGTGTGGCGCTTGGCGTAATCCTCCGCGAGCTTGAAATAGGTGCGGGCGCGCTTGCGGGCGGCCGTTTTCTGGTCGGCGGGCACGGCGGGGTCGTCCAGCAGCAGGCTCTCGACCTTGCCGCGGACGGCAGCGCGATAACACTTGTAGAAATCGAGTAGCAGTGGCAGCTGTTTGTCACCGATGGCGGCGGCGTAGAGGCCGACAAATAGGTCTGAGAGCTCGGGACGTCCGCGGTAGTCGAGGTCCATGGCGAGGAAGGCCGCGTCGAGGCCGGTGTCGGAGTAGCGGAACGCCTCGTTGAACTCGATGCAGTCGTAGATACAGATTCCGCCCGGCAGCGAGTCGTCGAAGCAGACAGCGTCGGAGCGCAGGTCGCCGTGGCATTCGCGCACCCAGCCGTCGTGCTCGCGGCGGCGCAACAGGAAGACCTCTCGGGCGAAGTAGGCGGCGACAAAGGCCTCAATGCGGTTGAAGCGCTTCTGACTCAGGGTGCGACCTACGAAGGGGCGGACGTGGCCGAGGTTGTCGCGCCAGTTGGCGCGGTGCGTCTCGACGCCGCCCTTTGCGGTGATCTCGGCGGTGGCGGCTGCCTCGCGGTGGAGCTGGGCGAGACGGCCCGCGACCTGGCCGACCATATCGAAGTCGACCGCGTCATGTTCCAGCAGGACGTCCATCATGCGGTCCTGCGGCAAGCGGCGCATGTGCACGGCGTAGTCGACGATTTCGCCCTTCGGCGTCTCGTCTTCTGGCACGATGCGATACGAGGCGCCGTCGTGGGTGATCGGGACGACGCCGTAGTAGACGCCCTCAGGGCAACCGCGCTGGTTGAGGCGAACCTCCTCCTCGCAGTCGAACTTGCGCTTCTCCAGCGTCGTGAAGTCGACGAAGCCGAGGTCGACGGGCTTCTTGAGCTTGTAGACCTCGGCTTTGACCAGAAAGACGTAAGAGATGTGGGTCTGGATCAGCGTGATGTCGCCGCGGACGCGGTTGGGGTAGGCGGAGGCGTCGTGCAGGGCGCGGATGTGCGGCGGTAGCGGGTCCTCAGGCATGAAGCGTCCCTTTGCTGCGGATCGTCGTCAATTCCCTCACCTGGAGGCGAGGGAAGAGGAGCTAAGCGTTGAGTTCCTCCGGCGTCATGACCCGGAAGCCGATCTTAACCGCAACCTGGTACCAGGCCGGCTTGCCATCCGCGATCTGGCCCCGGATCTCACCGACCTCAAACCAGTCGAGGCCCTTGATCGACTGGGCTGCGCGCGAAACCGCCTCGCTTATCGCCTCGGTGACGCCGACGTCGGACGTGCCTACCAGCTCGATGACCTTGTACGTGTGGGCAGCCATGGGGTCCTCCTGACTCTGACACGATCGATCTCATAGAACTCTTCGGGAATGCGATCCGTGTCTCCGTCCATTGTCTCAGGGCCCTCAAGCCTACAGCAGAGCCATTCGTCACGATGCCGTGTCAATCAGGCGTATTAGGTTGCGGGGGTATCGAACCGAAGCGTTTAGAGCCAGCCGCACTCCCGGTACCAGCGGTACGCCTGCGCGAAGCCCTGTTCGATGTCGATGCGTGGTTGCCAGCCGAGGTCGCGCAGGATCGGCTCGTTGTCGGCGAGCCAGGCGCGGGCGCGCATGTGCTGCACCTCGTCCGGGCTGAGCGGTAGTGGCCTGCGGATGAGGGTCTGAACCAGCCCACCGCCGTAGGCGCCGAGGTGGAAGAGCAGCGGTGGGACCGGCAGGGAGCGCACCTTGCGACCCGCGGCCTTCGCGAAGGCTGCGATGAGTGAGCGCCATGTGTGAATTGAGCCGTCGTTGATGGTGTAGATGGCGCCGGAGGGGCCTTCGGCCAGCGCGGCGGCGATGATGGCATCGGCCGCGTCGTGGGCGTGGATGAAGCTGAGGCGGCGATGGCCATCGCCGTAGACAGGGACGAATCCCAGCTTCGCGATGCGGTAGAACGGCAACAGGCCTCGATCGCGCTCGCCGTAGACGGCGGGCGGACGTACCACGGCGACGCTCATTGCGTCCTTCTCGGCGAGGACGGGATATTCACCCGCGAGCTTGGAGCGGCCGTAGCCGCTGACGGGCCTTGGCGTGGCGGGCGGCGTGACGCCGTCGAGGCTGGGGCCGAGGGCGGCGAGGCTGGAGACGTAGACGAATCGCTTCACGCCGCCGGCCTTCGCGGCGCGAACGAGGGCTTCCGTGCCGCGGGCGTTGACCTCGTGGTAGCGCGCCTCGGTCAGCGCCGAAACGAGGCCCGCGACGTGAATTACCGTGCCGGCGCCCTGAACGGCGGCGGCGAGCGATGCTTCGTCACGCAGATCGCCTTCGACGCGCTCGTACTCGACGCCTTCGAGGAAGGCGAGGCGGCTGGTACTTCGCAGCATGAGGCGCAGAGCCACGCCATCGCGCGCTGCGAGGCGTTCGGCGACGTGGGAGCCGACGAAGCCGTTGGCGCCTGTAATCAGGACTTTCATTGCGTTTCGCGGGAACCAGGATTACTGAGCACGTTGTGAGGATAGCGAAGTTGCGGCTTGCGCGGGGAACGCGGGGCGGGTTCTAGAAGGCGACAACGAGCGAAGCGTCCGGTTGTGACGACGGGACGACGAGATTGCTTCGTTGCTGGCGCGCCTCGCGATGGGAGCCGTATTAGAGGGGCTTCTCGTAGATGCGGTAGCGCTTGTAAATGTAGGCGCCCCAGTAGGGCATGATGGCGTTGAGGCGGGCGTTGTTCTCCAGCACCCAGCTCTCCTCACACCAGTCGTAACCACTCCGGTCAGCGGCCTCGTAGAGCTCCTGGAGGAGCAGGAAGGGCAGGCCGTGCAGCTCGCGAGTGCGGAACTTCTTCTTGACGCCGAAGAGCAGGAGACGGCCTGACTTCGTGCCGCGGATCTTGAGGCGCCAGACCAGCTTCAGCGCTTTCCATGGGTCGATGAAGCCCTTGAAATCGCGGATCGCCTCGTAGAGGTTGGGCAGGCCGACGACCATGCCGGCGGGCTCGCCGTTGATCTCGGCGATGAGGACGACGCGCTTGTTGGCGATCAGGCGCAGGTCGGCGACCATTTTGGCGGCCTCGGCGCGCGTGACGCGGACGTAGCCCCAGTTCTCGCTCCAGGTGTCGTTGTAGATGTCGAGGAGGATGTCGACCTCCTGGCGCAGCTTGTTCATGCGGATGCGGCGTACCGCGAGGCCGGGGACGGCGCGCGTTTTCTCGACGGCGACCATGATGCGCTCCGGCGAGGGTTGCAGCTTCCAGCGGTAGGCGAAGAGGTCCATCGCCTTCGTGTAGCCCTGAGCCTCGATCAGCGGCGGGTAGTACGGCAGCGCCTGCGGCATCGCGATCATGGCGGGCTCGCCGAAGCCCTCGACCTGGAGGCCGGCCTCCTCGTTGATGCTGAAGCTGAGGGGGCCGCGGGCGCTGTTCATGCCCCGTTCGCGTAGCCAGGCCTCAGCGGCGGATAGCAGAGCGGCGGCGACTTCGGGGTCGTCCTGCGTCTCAAAGAAGCCGAAGAAGCCGGTCTTTTCGCCGTGCTGCTCGTTGTGGTCGCGGTCGATGTGGGCGCTGATGCGGCCGGCGGGCCGGCCGTCACGCGTGGCGAGGAAGAGCTGCGCCTCGCCGTGCTCGAAGAAGGAGTTTTTCTTTGGGTCGATGACCTCGCGCTGCAGCATGAGGAGGTTGGGGACCCAGGCCTCGTGGTCGTTGTAGAGGCGCCAAGGGAGGCGCAGCCAGGCTTCGCGCTGGCGCTTCGTCTCGACGGGCGTGACTTCGAGTGTCACGGGGACCTCTCCCCTCCGGAGGCGAGACATGAAAGCCCCTCAAGGCCCGCCCCCTCTCCTCGCGAGGAGAAGGGGAACGCAGGAGACACCGAAATGGGCGCGCAGATATAGACGCCGCGTCCGATGCGAACTGAGCCTGGGGTCATTCGTGCGAGTCTAGCTGACCTGCGGGATGGGGGCGTCCGGGATGAGGCCGTGGCGGCGTCCGAGCTCGGCCATGACTTCGACGGCGTGCTTGAGCTGCTCCGGCGTGTGCGTGGCCATGCAGCTGGTGCGCAGGATGGCCTGGCCGCGTGGCACGGCGGGCATGATGACGGCGTTGGTGTAAATGCCGTTTGCCAGCAGCTCTTTCCAGAAGCCGACCATCTTGCGCTCGTCGCCGACGACGATGGGGACGATGGGGGTGACGGTGTCGCCGATGTCGAAGCCGGCTTCCCGTAGACCTTCGCGGTAAATCACGGCGTTAGCGTTGAGGCGGTCGACCAGCTCCGGCTCCTCCATGAGGACCTCGAGCGCTGTCGTGGCGGCGACGGCGGAGGCGGGCGGCAGGCTGGCGCTGAACAGGCCGGGGCGCGCGAAGTGGCGAATCCACTCGATGACGTCTTCGTCGGCGGCGACGAAGCCACCGATCGAGGCGAGCGATTTGGAGAAGGTGCCGACGATGAGGTCGGTCTGGTCCTCGACGCCGAAGTGATGCGCCGTGCCGCGGCCGCCGGGGCCGAGGACGCCGACGCCGTGGGCGTCGTCAACCATGACGCGGGCCTGGTGGCGCCGGGCGACTTCGATCAGCTCAGGCAGCGGCGCGAGGTCGCCGCCCATGCTGTAGACGCCGTCGACGGCGATGAGGCAAGCCTTTTCCTGCACGGCCTTGGCGAGCGCTTGGTCGAGCGAGGCCATGTCGTTGTGCAGGAAGCGGATCATCTCGCCGTCAGACAGCTTGCAGCCGTCGTAGATGCTCGCGTGGTCGGCCTTGTCGACCAGGATCGCGGTGTTGCGCGTGGCGAGCGCGGCTATAGTGCCGAGGTTGGCCTGGTAGCCGGTCGTGAAGGTGAGGCAGGCTTCCTTGCCGAAGAAAGCGGCCAGCAGTTCCTCGAGGCGCTCGTGGAACTTGGTCGAGCCGTTGAGCAGACGCGAGCCGGTCATCGAGGTGCCGTAGCGCAGGACGGCGTCGCTTGCCGCCTTGACGACGCGTGGGTGGCGCGTCAGGCCGAGGTAGTTGTTGGAGCCGAGCATGAGGACGCGCTGGCCGTCGATGATGGCCTCGGGGCCCTCGTTGCTCTCGAGGGCTTTGAAGAAGGGGTAGTAGTTGAACGCCTTGGCCATTTTGACCAGGGGGAAGACCCTGGCCTTGTGGAAGACGTCACGCGTGTCCGGATCGTCGTAGAGGTCCGCTGACAGAGCATCAACCGAGATGGACTCGGGGATATCTTCGCCAACCAGGGGTCTGGTCTCTGAGGCCAGCTGAGCAGTCCTTTCCCGGTCCTGGCGGGTCCTTCCAGCAAAGGGCCATGGTCCGGCGATACCTTGAGCCACCTAGCATTTATCACGCTTGTTAACGCATTGTCAACGAGAAGGGGGCTACTGGAGTATGCGTGAAGCTCAGGTTTCGCGCCATGAAGGCACCGTTGAACCTCTATCCTTGCGCGACAGCGATAGCGTCTCGCTGGCACCTCATTTAGCCCAGATGACACTAATAGAGTCGTTGTCGGCCAAGAGGACTAAGTCGACGCTCTCGAGTTCCCTTTCATACCAGGCAAAGGCGTCTTTGATGTGCTTCTCGTCACAGAAGTGGTCCATTCGATCGAGAACGATCACGTGCTTGTCCGCCCAGCGTTCGGGCCGGCTAAATTTCGTGAGCGCCTTCTCCAGGATGTAATCGAGGGCTTCAGTAACCTGTGAACGCACGTCATACGCTTCACTAACCGCGAGGACATCAAGGCCACTCTCTTCGTCATTCTCATCATCGCAGCGAAGGAGAGGGATCTCCTCATACCAGTCGAAGTGATTGGAACCCCCAGTAAGACGTCGCTCGCAAGCACCTATCAACTCTGAGATGAAATGATCGCTGGCTTCTTCTGTCACGAAACTATGGTCTGGCAGGTGTTGGTCAACGAGCATGAACGAACCACTTATCTTCGAGGCAAGACTGTCAAAGAGATGGTTACTGTAATTGTGGCAGCAATGCACGCGTCCCGGCCCGCCTTCCCACTCAAGGGCAACCCAGGCATGTCGTGCCATCCGGACGCCGCCAGTTTCGCCTCGCTTCAAGTCGCGAGCAACGCGTCTAATCTCCTGCTTCAGAGGCCTTATCACTGGCTTATCAACAGGTATTTTGAACGCAACCGAAGGCCCGAGGACAAAGTAACCGGCTAGTCCTGGGTCGAGAGCTCGCGGCAATGAATGCACAGCTTCCCCATAGGACCGACTAATTTCCCCACCCGTAATTCTCTTGACCTCAATGGCGGCATCCGTGACGCCATTCGTTACTCGACATTCCGGGCTTGGTTCATTGGGATAGAGGTCATCGTATGTCGGGCCAGCAACAACCTGCCAAACACCGCCAAATCGGTCGGCGAGCTCAATTAGAGCCAGGTCAACGCAGCGTTTCTCCTGCTCATCTAATGGCATGAACACATGATATCAGCACTTAGGACAAGCGTTCTCAGTGCACGTCGGCTTAGCGGCCGCGGTCCATGTCTCGGAAGAAGCTGGTGGTTAGCCAGAAGCCGGCGGCGATGAGGAGGAGGTTGGGGACGGCGACGAGTTTGCTCTCGCCGAGGTAGAACGAGACGACGAGGACGACCATCAGCATGGCCATCATGGTGAAGACGCGGCGGATCAGCTGCTCGATGTCGCCGTTGGCGATGCCGTAGCCGGCGGGCTTGATCAGCAGGAACCAGAGGCCGACCAGCGCAATGACGACGGAGCCGATGAAGCCCTGGGCGTTCTGCTGGCCGTATCCGGCTGCCAGGGCGCTGAAGGCGCCGAGCGGCAGCAGGACGAGGCCGAAGATGAGGCAGATGCGGTCCGGGATGACCATGGCGATGCTGCGCGGCGCGAAATGGACCAGGTTCCAGGCCACGAGGGCGAAGGCAAACAGGAGGGCAACGATGATGATGTGGATCAAGAGACGTTTCCCTGTCTCGCAGATAGAGGCCCCCCGCTTTCAGGTCAAAGGGGCTTATGTAGATTAACTCCGATTTCGCCGATCCCTTACATACGAAAAGGCCGCATTTGCGGTGGTAAGATGACAATAAGCCAATGACGGAAACCCTCGTACCGACTGCTGCCGACCTGGTCGCTGCCGCAGGCGACTCGATATCGCCGGAGCGGGCGCGCCTGATCGAAGACGCCTACGAATTCGCGCACGAGGCCCACGAGGGGCAGAACCGCGCGACGGGCGACCCCTACATCGTCCACCCGATCGACGCCGCGATGACGGTCGCGGACCTCAGCCTGGACGGCGCCGCAATCGCCGCGGCGCTGCTGCACGACGTGGTCGAGGACTGCGGCGTCAGCAACGAGGAGATATCGAAGCGCTTCGGCGCCGACGTGGCGCGGCTGGTCGAGGGCGTGACGAAGCTGAGCCGCCTCAACCTGCTGCGGCCCGAGGATGTGCACTGGGACGAGGGCGTGCAGGCCGATAATCTGCGCAAGATGTTCCTGGCGATGGCGGAGGACATCCGCGTCGTCGTGATCAAGCTGGCGGACCGGCTGCACAACATGCGCACGCTGCACGGCCTGGAGCGCGCGAAGCAGGTGCGAATTGCGCGCGAGACGATGGAGATCTACGCGCCGCTGGCGCAGCGCCTGGGCCTCGGCCGCATCGCGCACGAGCTGGAAGACCTGGCCTTCGAGTACCTGGAGCGGGACAACTTCAAGCGCATCTCCGGCCTGCTGACGGCGAGCCAGCCGTCGCGCGAGCGCTACGTGGCGCAGGTCGAGAAGCTGCTGCGTTACGAGCTGGGCCGGGCGGACATCGTGGCCGACCTCTCGGGGCGCGCCAAGTCGACGTACAGCATTCATCAGAAGATGCAGAAGTACACGGAGATGGGCAAGTCGTTCAACGACATCTACGACCTGCTGGCGATCCGCGTCCTGGTGCACTCTTTGGCGGACTGCTACCACGCGCTGGGCATCGTGCACGGCATGTGGCGGCCGCTGCCGGGGCTGTTCGACGACTACATCGCCAACCCGCGCGAGAACATCTACCAGTCGCTGCACACGACGGTGATGGGCCCCGGCGCCCGCCCGCTGGAGGTGCAGATCCGGACGTACGAGATGCACCGGACGGCGGAGTACGGCGTGGCGGCGCACTGGCGCTACAAGGAAGGCGGCCCGCGCGACGCCGCGTTCGAGGAGCGCATCACGTGGCTGCGGCAGCTGCTGGAGTGGCAGCGCGAGACGGCAGAGGCGGAGGAGTTCGTCGACTACATCAAGACGGACCTGTTCCGCGACCAGGTCTTCGTGTTTTCACCCAAGGGCGAGGTCAAGGACCTGCCGTCGGGCTCGACGCCGATCGACTTCGCGTTCCGGATTCACTCCGACATCGGCTATCACGCCGTCGGCGCGCGGGTTAACGGACGCCTGGTGCCGTTGACATACCAGCTGCAGAACGGCGACGTGGTGGAGATCGTGACGAGCCGCTCGTCGCGCGGGCCTTCGCGTGACTGGCTCAACCCGAACGCGGGCTACGCGAAGACCGGCAACGCGCGCTCCAAGGTGCGGCAGTGGTTCAAGCGCCAGGAGCGCGACGAGAACGTGCTGCGCGGCAAAGAGATGGTGGAGCGCGAACTGAAACGGCTCGGCGCCAGCGTGGCAGACCTGCTGCCGGAGATGCAGAAATGGTTCCGGGCCGAGACGGCTGACGACCTTTACGCCTCGGTGGGCTTCGGCGGCATCAGTATGAGCCAGGTGGCGGGACGGCTGGCGCTGCACCTGCACCGGGATGACGCGGTGGCGGAGCACGCCGCGGCGCCGTCCACCGAGACGGCCCAGCACGACAAGACGATCCGCGTCCTGGGCACGGGCGACGTGCTGACGCAGATGGCGCGCTGCTGCAGCCCCGTCCCCGGCGACCCGATCGTCGGCTACGTGACGCGGGCGCGCGGCGTGACGGTGCACCGCACCGACTGCCCCAACGTGGTGCACAGCCGCGAGAAGGAGCGCTTCGTGGACGTCGAATGGGGCGAGCGCGGGCGCATGTTCCCGGTGGCGATCAAGGTGGAGGCGTGGGATCGCGTGGGGCTGATCCGCGACATGAGCACGGTGATCGCCGAGGAGCGCATCAACATCGGCAACCTTGGCACGGAGCCGCACGACGACCGCACCGTCACGGTATCGGTGACGTTCGAGACGACGGGCGTGGAGCAGCTCCACCGGCTGTTCGCGCGCATCGAGGGCATCCAGGGCGTGTTCGGGGTGGCGCGGGAGACGGACGCGACGGTGCGCGAGATCGCGTAGCGAGGCTCAAGCAGACGTAGCGTAGGGGCGCACAGCCGTGCGCCCCTACGGCGTTTGGGTCACAAACGCACGGGGCGATATAATGCGCGTGCTTCCGTACAGCGCCTTGTAGGTCCTTCCGGGCCGCATACGCCCCGCATTCAGCATCCCCACGCGATTCAGCGTTCGAGAGCCCCTTGCGGCTCGCTAGAAAGGCCAAACTCACAGTGGAGTACAGGAATCTTGGCAACTCCGGCCTGCAGGTCTCGGTTGTCGGTCTCGGTTGCAACAACTTCGGCGGCCGCGTCGACCAGGCGGGCACGAAGGCCGTCATCGACCAGTGCATCGAGGAGGGCATCACGTTCTTCGACACGGCGGACCTCTACGGCGGCGCCGGCAAGTCAGAGGAGTTCATGGCGCCGGCGCTGAAGCCGCACCGCCGCAACGTCGTCATCGCGACGAAGGCTTCGGGACCGATGGGCGAGGGCCCGTACTGGCGCGGGACGTCGCGCAAGTACCTGATCGAGGCGGTCGACGCGAGCCTGCGGCGGCTCGATACGGACTACATCGACCTGTTTCAGATCCACTTCCCGGACCCGAAGACGCCGATCGACGAGACGCTGCGGGCGCTTGACGACGTGGTGCGGTCGGGCAAGGTGCGCTACGTCGGCAACAGCAACTTCGCGGCGTGGCAGGTCGTCGAGGCGGACTGGGTGGCGCGCACGGAGCACCTGACGCGCTTCGTCAGCGCCCAGAACGAGTACAGCCTTCTGCAGCGCAAGATTGAGCCCGAGCTGGCGCCCGCCTGTCTCAAGTACGGGCTGGGGGTGCTGCCCTTCTTCCCTCTAGCTTCCGGCTTCCTCACCGGCAAATACCGCCCGAACGAGACGCCGCCGGAAGGCACGCGGCTGGGCGCGGCGAACAGCCCCTTCGCCGGGCGCATCCTGAACGAGGGCAACTTCGACATGCTCGTGAAGCTGGAGAAGTTTGCCGAGGACCGCGGGCACACGATGATCGAGCTGGCGTTCAGCTGGCTGGCGAGCAAGCCGTTCGTGAGCAGCGTGATCGCGGGCGCGACGCGGCCGGAGCAGGTGACGCAGAACGCGAAGTCGGCTGAGTGGAAGCTGACGGCGGAGGAGTTCGGCGAGGTGGACGAGATTATGGGGATGGCGCCTGCGGGGCGGTAACAGATAGCAGAAGGCAGATAGCAGAAGGCAGATAACAGGTAGCAGGCTTCTGGCTTCGAGCTTCCAGCCAAAAGCTACAAGCTGCAGGCTACAAGCTACAGCAAGAGGCGAGGTCAAGTGACCTCGCCTCTTGCTGTAGCGGTGGGTTG
>DASTLN010000224.1:0-53998 GCA_035714925.1 Dehalococcoidia bacterium
CGCGGGCCCGGCCGGTGAGATGGTCATCGTCACGCAGGGAGACAACGTCGCCTTGCCCGACTTCCCGATCGCCGCCTCGCAGGTCAGCGGCAAACTGGTCGGCGAGGTACCGCTGCTCGGGACGCTATCGCGCCTGGTTGATGCCCAGGGCGGTTTTTATGTCTACCGCTCGATCGTGCTGACGCTGGCCGTCACCGCCGTGGCGGTCTGGGGCCTGGCTGCCTCGGTGCGCAAACGCCGCCAACCGTTACCGGCCGAAGCAGCGCCCGGCATCACCGGCGAGACGCTACAAGAACCGGAAGACTAGGACGATTACAGGCTGAGCGGCTTGACCGGCGCCAGGAACGCCTTCGGGTCGTCGCGCCACACCTCGGGCTGAACGTCGATGTACAGCTCGATCTCGTTGCCGTCCGGGTCGAGGATGTAGAGGCTGTGCGTCACCGTGTGGTCGGAAGCGCCGACGATCGTGACGTCGTTGGCCTGCAGCGTCTTGATCACCTCGCGCAGCTCGTCGTCCGTCTCCCCCACCTTGAGGCCGAAGTGGTAAAGGCCGGCGCGGCGCCCTCGCAGCGGCGGCGGCGCGTCCTCACCGACCTCGATCAGCAGCAGTTCGTGATGCGTACGGCCGCTCGAAAACGCCGCCACCGGCATACCCGGCCGCTCTTCCGTGATCGCGTTCCAGCCCAGGATGTCGCGGTAGAAGTGAGCCGAACGCTCGGCGTTGTGGACGTAGAGGACAATGTGGCCCAGCTCTTTGACGGCCATTCAAGGCTCCCTTTCATTTTTCGGGACAGGTCTTAGAAGATGGCGCAACCGATGTTGCCCTTCCAACCGTACTCCACCTTGCCGTCCGGCTGGATCAGGATCGGCACCGTGATCGCGTACTTCAGCGCCTCGTCGTACCAGTCCTTGTTCTTCATCACGTTGCGCTCTTCGAAGTCGACGCCGTCCGAGGTGAGGTCCGCGACGGCGCGATCGCAAGCGCTGCAGTTTGGGGTTGTGTAGACGATTAGTTTGTCCAGCATAGCGCTTGCATTTTAGCTCACATGCGCCCGGGCGCGGTGGCCTTCGCACCCAAGACTTGCTTCCGTCGCTAGAATACGCAGACGAGAGCCCTCTCAGCCCGGAGACGGATCGGGCAGGAAGCAGCGATTTCAATGAAGTTTTCCTACCTCTGCACCAACTCCTACGCCGACCCCGCGGTCATGAGCAAGGAGCGCTTCCCCTTCCCGCCCGGCCTCTACGAGCCCGAAATTGGAGCCGCGTCGCTGGAGGGTGCGCTGAAGAACGCGAAGCTCGCCGACGAGCTCGGTTTCGACTGGGTCAGCGTCTCCGAGCACCACTACGCGCCGGGCATCATGTCCCCCAACGCTTCGGTCTGGGCCGGCGCCCTGACGCAGGTCGTCAAGCGCGCGAAGATCGCCCTCCTCGGCCCAATCGTCTCGATCAACAACCCGGTGCGCCTCGCCGAGGAGATCGCGCAGCTCGACATGATCAGCGGCGGCAGGATCGTCGTCTTCATGCTCCGCGGCACTCCGAACGAGTTCAACACCTACTACGTCAACCCAAGCGAGACCCGCGAGCGCGCCCAGGAAGCGATCAAGCTGATCGAGCGTGCCCTTACGGAGCCGCAACCCTTTGGCTGGGAGGGCCGTTACTTCCGTTACCCCACCGTTTCCGTCTGGCCCCGCCCGACGCAGTCGCCGCATCCGCCGATCTTCTCCTCCGGCAATAGCCCCGAGTCCTGCGTTTTCGCGGCGCAGAATCATCACGGGCTCGCCATGAGCTTCATCCCGCCGCACCTCGTCGCCGAGTCGGTGCAGCTGTACAGGAGCGAGTGCGCCAAAGCCGGCTGGGAGCCAACGCAGGACCAGATCCTCTACCGCAGCATCATCGCCATCGGTGAGAGCGAAGCGGACGTTGCGTCTCAGCAGCAGATGCGCGCGGCGCGCAACCGCCCCCGGCCCGAGTACAACACGGCGCCCCGCGGGCTGGGTCCCCTCTCCTGGCTCGAAAACGCGGGCGGCTCCGTGGACGACGCCGTCAATGGAAGGGCTGCGAGGGATGACGAGTCCGACCGCGCCGGCCCCGGATTTGGGCTCGGGACGATGCAGTTTGCCGGCACGCCGGACATGCTCGTCGAGCAGATCGAGGCGTTCCACGAAACCACGGGCGTCGGCGTGCTCGACTTCGGCTTCATAGGCCGTCCGGACGTCACCACAGAGCGGCTGCGTCTCTTCGGGACCGAGGTGCTGCCGCGCGTTCGCGGAATCGGGGAGAAATCTGCGCTGGCGGCCGCGCGGACGCCTGCCTGATCAGCGATTGATCAGGTCGCTGCCTTCTTTGATTACGAAGACCTCGTGGCGGCCGAGGAAGTCGTTGACCAGCGACACAAACGCCTCGGGACGGTCGGCGTCTGCCTCATGCGCGGCGTCGTAGAGGAACACCAGGTTGCAGTTCGGCAACAGCTCCTTGTAATGGCGACCCAGCTCAGGCGGCATGACGGTATCCAGCGTGCCGAAGACAACCAACACGGGTGTCGAAAGTTCCGCCATCCGCGCTTCCAGGTCCTCGTCGCGTAGCGGCCCCAGCAGACGTCGCGTGAGCGCCCGCTGCTTCTCGACAACCTCGGGCGGTGGCGGCGGTTGTTCTGCCTGTCGCTCCGGGTGGGCGTAGAGGACGAAGGGATTCGGCGGAGCCTGATCGAGCCGGATCGCCGCGGGGCCCACCAGTACCAGGGCCCGCACCGCGTCCGGGTGCTGGACCGCGAGCCAAAGCGCGATCTTGCCGCCGAACGACGTGCCCCAGAGGTCGTATGTCTCGATGCCCAGGTTCTTGACCGCCGCGGCGAGCGCATTCGCCAGGTCTGCCGGCGTCTCAGAGCGTTCGTTGGCCGGAGATGCGCCGAATCCCGGCGCCTCCAGCAGGATGACGCGACGCGTCTCCGCCAGCATGTCGTGCGACGTGTAGTGGCGCAGCCCGCCGCCGCCGTGCAGGACGACCAGGGGTTCTCCCTCGCCAGCTTCGAGGTAGCGCACGCGGAAGCCGTCCGCCTCTACGAAGCCTTCTCGGAATACCTTGCTGGTTGTGCTGTCGGTCGCCATCGGCCCTCACTCGCTGAGGGAGCCTATGCCGCGAGTGGCTCCGCGTCAAACTTCGGATAAGCTAAGTACTAAAGCGTCAATGCATTTCATTCAATTTGCCTATCTCAGGTCAAATACAAATAGAACACATCTTCTTCCAAACGTACCCGGAAACGTGTTAACTTTGGCTCCTACCTTCCCGTCAAGGAGGAAAATAATGGGTTCTGATTCAAACAAGAGGGGCACAACCCAGCGCAGTGGCCCCGCAACGATTTCCTTAGCAGATGGGGCCGAGGGCGGTGAGGCGCGCCGCGAGCTCTGCATGGGACCAATCGACGTTGAGGTTGACTTTGATCGTCCCGTCGCCGGAAGAGTGACGGTCATCCGCGGCGCGGGCACACTCCTTGTTGTGGATACGCGCGGCGCACGCATCGGACAAATCGCTGCGGGAACGGAGAGACTAATTCCGTGCCTCGAGCGCAGCTTCGTATTCTGGGGTGACGCCAGCGCCGGGGCCGGCCGAGCAGCGTTGACGCTATATGGCCAAGCCCGTTTGGGTTCGCGGTGATCTGGAGCAGCAGGGTACCCTCGAGTCCCGCCCCTACTGCACGGAATGCTCTGCGAACAACGTCTGTGGTGCGCAGCTAGCTCACAACGCTTGCCGACCTGACAACCACCTCCTCGGCCTTGGGCATCCCCTCGACGAGTCGACCTGGCCGAGGCTGCGCGAGATCGGTGGATGGGAACTGTCGGACATCATTGCGTTACCTGTCCGATTGCCGGCGCTCCCAGCACACCTCCCCGTGGTGGAGCCGCGCGGTATCGGCGTCGGCAGTGATCGGCCGATTCTGGCGGTGACGTTGAAAGACGCGTTTGATGCCAGCGGAAGCGCGATCAAAGCAAGAACCTTGAGGGCACGCCTTCATCTCAGGTCCGATGCAAAACTCGTTCTACTATGCACAGGACCGGATCGGCTCTTGGCGAGAGCTCTGGATCACTCGCTCCCTAATCTTCTGGATGCTATTGCCACCGGCGGTTTCGACGCTGTCTCCGGACTCGCCACATCGATTTACAGAGATTACCCGGCGATGGAGAACCTGTTGAGCCTCAAGGAAGGTCTGCTGACCTGTAGACAAATGCAAGAACGCGGCATTCCTGCCTTCCCCATGTTTGGGTTTTCAACAGCACTTGACATCACGAGGGTAGCGAAGTGGCTGCACGATAATCCCTGTGTCCGGACCATCGGCCTCGATTTTCAGGATGCCAAGGCTCCGCTGGAGTGGGCTTTTCAAGTCAACGCCTTTCGGTCTTTAGTCACCGCAGGCCCAAAGGACATTCACTATCTCGTGAAGGGCCCATCTGCAGAACGGCGGATCCGCTCCTTGTTCAAGTTGACCAAACAACTAACTATCGCCACACAGCAGGCAGACATGCTAGCTACCCTTCGAGGCAAGCTCTTCCCAAACAAGGCCAAACGCTGGATCTTCACCAGGGAGTGCAAAAGGCTTGATCGAACCTGCGCGGACGCTAAATCGGTGTCTATAGAGGACTAGGTGCTGCTCTCCTCGTCCTCGATCGTTTTGAAGTCGCCTTCGTCCAGCGCCTCGTTGCTCGACGTAGCGACCTCCACGGGCAGGTAATCGCCGCGGCGGTGCGCCTCGTAGATCGCGAAGAGGTCCGTCTTGTGTGGGCGCTTCTTGCCGATCGGGCAGCGCTGCCAGTCCTCGTACGGCTCGTCGCAGTAGCCGAGGCGGTGCTCGCCGCACTTCGGCTGCATGTAGCGCCCCAGCATCGGCAGCTTGCGCATGACCTCGGCCCGCATCAGCGCGACCACCTTGCGAAACTCCCACTGCGCCCGGGTGCACAACCGCAGGTCGGCGATGTGCAGCAGCTCGAGCAGGTTCACGGTGACCTTGAAGTTGGTGTTCGTCGCGTTGGGCAGGACGAAGCGCGCGTCCTCCGCCGGCACCCCGGCCTGCACCATCTTGTCGTAGAGGCCCGCCAGCCGGTCGAACTCCGCGTCCAGGTCGCCGTCCAGACCGGCCTTCTTGACCGATTCCGGCACCGTGTACGGGAACTCGCCGCCCTTGAAGGTGACGTAGCGCTGGCTCTGCTGCTCGAAGCTGATGCCCATGTGGTGACGCACGAACTGATGGCTGAACGCCCTCGTCACGCCCGAAATGCCGAACTCGAACCAGACCTGCTCCAACGGCGAGGCGTGCCCCGTCTCGAGGCGCTTCTCGATGAAGTCGAGCATCTGCTCCCGCGTGATGCGGTCATCCGCGATGCGCGCTTCGATCTGCACAGGCGTCAGCGCCGAGTAGGCGACGCGGTACGCCATATACAGCGACCGGATCGGGTCGGAGGTGTGGTCGAGGAGCTTGACCTCGATGCCGCGGCTGGGCGGCTTGCGTTCGGCTTCCATGCGGGGCGCCCTTCCTGAGAATCGGCGCGCCGAAGATAAACCCCGGTTACGCCAGGGCTATCTTAATCCGCAGGACGATGCAGATTACAGGGGCGCGAAGGCGGCGCCCTGGAACAGCGCCACGGCGATTGCGGCCAGCGCCAGGAACGGCGCGTACGGCACCGGCTCCTTGCGCCGCACCACGCCGATCGCGAACAGCAGGAAGATGATCACGCCGCCGGCGATCACACCGTAGAACAACGCGAAGTAAGCTGCCGGCAGGCCCAACATCGCGCCGATCAGCACCGCCAGCTTGACGTCGCCGAGTCCAAGGCCGCCGCGAGTGATGATGGCGAGTACCAGGAACATGCCGCCACCGACCGCCGCCGCGATCACGGCGCCTATGAGGTCGGCGTCCGGCATCACGACCGCGAGGAGTAACGCCAGCGCAATGCTGGGGTACGTAACCACGTTAGGGACTCGATAGCGCAGCAGGTCGGTCGCCGTGCAGACGAGCAGTGCGCCGAGCAGCAGCGAGACCAGTAGCGCCGGCAGGATGTCGAAGCGTGAGCCCGCCACGGCCATGAAGATCGGCAGCATCAGCATGACGGCCCACCGCACCCGGCCGGTCCACGCCCCCACCTGCCACGGCAAGAGGCGGTCGGCCTCCTCGCCATCGACCAGGTCCTCTTCGAAGTCGGTCAGACGGATGACGAGATGGCTGCCGAGATAGGCGAAAGGCAGGCCGAGCAGAAAGAAAGCGAGGGCTTGCATCACTGGCATTATCGGCCTGAGGCAGCCTGGATCAGAGTGTGGTAATCGGGCGCGACTGCAGCAGGTACAGCGTGCCCTGGTAGAGCGCCCACTCGATATCCTGCGGCGAGCCGTAATGCTTCTCGACGTCTGCGGCCAGGCGTGCGACCTCGCAGGCCTGCTCGTCCGTCAGCGAGGCCTCGCGTTGCCGGTCCGGGCTGAGGCGCTCCTCCACCGTGCCGCCGCCGCCCTCGGGATGGGGGTAGATGGCCAGCTCCTTGGGATAAATCTCGCGCTCCAGCAGCCCGAAGGAGTTCTTGTCCACCAGGAAGGAGTCCGGCGTGACCTGTCCGGAGACAACCGCCTCGCCGAGCCCGAAGCTCGAATTGATGATCACCTGGTCCAGGGAACCCGTTACCGGATGCGCCGTGAAGGCGATGCCGGAGGTTTCCGACGGCACCAGCTTCATCACGACCACTGCCATCGCCTCGTCGGCCGCATCCGTTCGGCCGGCGCGGTAACTGACGGCGCGTTCCGCCCACAGCGAGACGTAGCAGCGGTGCACGGCGTCCAGGACTTCGTCCGCGCCAACCATGTTCAGGTAGGAATCGTAAAGCCCGGCAAACGATGCCGCCGAGCCGTCTTCTGAGATCGCCGAGGACCTCACGGCCGCGTGGGAGCCCATCGATGAGCTCAGCTCCTCGTATGCTGCCGTGACTTCGGCCTTGAGGTCTTCCGGCAGCGCCATTTCGCGAACGAGTCCGGTAATCAGCTCCGTCGCGTGCCGCACAGCCGCGAGGTCGGAGGCGTCAAGCTTGGCTAGCGCCTCGGAGATTCTTCCGGCGATGCCCGTCGAGCTGGCGAAGTGGCGGTAGGCGTCCGCCGTCACCACGAAGCCCGCCGGGACCTTGAACCCGGCGCTGATCAGCTCGGCGAGGGAAGAGCCCTTACCGCCCACCTCTTCCCGCGACAGCTTGCCGCTGTTCATCCAGACGATGTAGCTCATGGGGTGCTTAGCCGTACCGCTTCAAGACCAGGCAGCTGTTCTCGCCACCGAGCCCGAATGAGTTCGAAAGGACCGCATCTACCTTCGCCTTGCGCGCTGTCAGCGGCACATAGTCGAGGTCGCACTCTGGGTCTGGGTACTCGTAGTTGATCGTCGGCGCGATGATCTGGTCGCGCAGCGTCAACACGCCAACCGCGGCTTCGACGGCGCCAGCCGCGGCCGCCAGGTGCCCCGTCATCGACTTCGTTGAGCTGATTGGGATGCCGTAGGCGCGCTCGCCAAACACTTTCTTGATTGCCGCCGTCTCCGTCTTGTCGTTCAGCTGCGTCGAGGTGCCGTGAGCGTTGATGTAGTCGATGTCGTCCATCGTCATGCCGGCATTGTTCAGCGCCCGCCGCATGGCAAGCGCCTGGCCGTCGACGTCGGGCGCCGTGTCGTCGGTCGCATCGAAGGACCAGCCGGCGCCCGCCAGCTCGCAGAGGATACGGGCGCCACGGCGAAGCGCGAACTCCTCGGTTTCGAGCACCAGGATCGCCGCGCCCTCGCCCAGCACGAATCCGCTGCGCTTGAGATCGAAGGGACGCGACGCGCGTAGCGGTTCGGCGTTCCACGTCTTGGCCAGCGCACCCAGCCCGCCCAGCGACGAGATCAGCACCCGGCTGATCATGGCTTCCGCGCCGCCGGCCAGCATGCAGTCCGCCTGTCCCAGGCGCATCAGGTTCATCGCTTCGCCGATCGCGTCGCCACCGGAAGCGCAGGCGCTGTTAACGCTCGAGTTCGGGCCGCGCACCTCGAGCAGCCGCCCAACGCGGACCGCCGGGCTGTACTGGCCCACTTTTGGGACCGTTAGCGGGTCGACGCGACCCGGGCCGCGCTCGTCGATCACCCTCTCCTGCTCGCCGATGTTAAACAGCGCGCCGGAGCTGGCAATGAGCACGCCGATCGAGTCGCGGTTCGTTTCATCGATCGTCAGGTTGGCTGATTCGACCGCCTCGTTCGCCGCAACGACGGCCATCTGCGTGTGGCGGCCGGAGCGCCGCGCCGAGCGGCGGTCCATGAGGTCTTCCGGGACGAAGCCCTTCACCTCGGCCGAGACCTGCACGTCGAAATCCGTCGGGTCAAACTGAGTAATACGGTTCGTGCCGGACTTACCGTCGAGCAGGCCTTTCCAGCTGCTGGGCACGTCTAGCCCCAGCGGCGTAACCATGCCCAGCCCGGTTATGACGATTCGAGGGAAGTCAGCCATCTATCACCGTTGCACCTTTTGTATCTTAGGGGGCGTCCTCGGTCAAATGCCGCAGCTCTGCGAGCCATCCATCAGACGCGCTACTTTGACGTTAAGGTTAACCAGACGTAGCATCGCGGAATGGCGCAGGAAGTTGCTCGCGTTCCGTCCGGCGCCGTCGGCGATGGTCTGCCCCCGCGTCGACCCGGTACTTTCAGTTCGCTTCAATATCGGGACTTCCGGTTCCTCTGGCAGGGCCAGATTGGCGCGGCCGCGTCGCAGTGGATGGAGAACGTCGCCCGGCCGTTCCTGATCCTGGAGATGACGGACTCGGCATTCCTGGTCGGCCTCGTCGCCGCCACGCGCATGGTGCCAATGTTGTTCCTCGGTATCTGGGCCGGCGTCCTTGCCGACCGCATGGACAAGAAGCGCATCCTGCAAATCACGCAGACGGTCACCTTCCTGACCCACGCCGTCACCGCCGCGCTCATCCTGACCGACGTCATCGAGCCATGGATGGTGTTCGTCGGCACGTTTACTGGCGGCGCCTCGCAGGCGTTCAACCAGCCGGCGCGCGTCTCCCTGATCCCGCGCATGGTGCCGAAGGAGAACGTTACCAACGCCATCGCGCTCACCTCTGCCGCCTTCAATACGATGCGCACCCTCGGCCCCGCGCTGGCCGCCTTGATCCTGGCGTTCCTGACGTTCGGCGACCTTTACGTGTTGCAGGCCTTAATGCTGCTATGGGTCCTCTGGAGCACCTCGCAGATCCAAGTCTCGACGCGTGAGACGCGACTTCGGACCACATCCATGCGTGCGGAGCTCGTCGAGGGGTTCAAGGCCGTGAAGCAGGATAAGCCGGTGCTCTACATCCTGGCGCTGAGCCTCGTCATCTTCGTCTGGGGCATGCCCTTCCAGGGGGTATTCATACCGCTCATCGGCAAGAAGGAGCTGGGCCTAAGCACGTCGGAGGCCTCACTGCTGATCTCTGTCGTGGGACTGGGAGCCCTTGGCGGCTCCTTGGTCATCGCCACCATCGGCGACCGCATTCAGCGGCGCGGTCTCGTTATGTTAGGAATTATCGCCACCTTCAGTCTCGCCTTGCTCGTCTTCGCCAACGCGCACTCCCTCTTCCTCGTGGTGCCGGCGCTGGCGCTCACCGGCGCGATGCAGGTGTCGTTCATGTCGTTGAACAATGCCTTTGTGCTGGGCCGCACCCCGCAAGAGCTGCATGGCCGCGTGCTCAGCCTGTTCCACCTCGATCGAGGACTGGTCCCAGCCGGGGCCACGCTGGGTGGATTCCTGGCGGCCACACTCGACCCGGCTGCGGCGCAGACAATCATGGCCGCCGTCTGCCTGGGTTGCGCTGCGGCCATGGCGCTGGCATTTCCCGCTTTGCGTAACATTTCGTAGCGCGGAACGTAACTACCTCGATCGATAGGCAACGGGTATTAATCAGCCCGGTCATGTTAAAATTCGGCTATGACTAAGGTCACGATCTTGCCCGCCAACCTCGAGATCGAAGTCAAGCCTGGCGACACGCTGATGGGCGCGGCTCAGGGACTCGGTTTCTACTGGCCAACCACCTGCGGCGGCCAGGCGATCTGTACCACGTGCCTCACCGAAATCGTCAGCGGGAGCGAGCTTCTCGCGGATATGGGCCGCAGCGAGCGCAAGACGCTGGCGGCCGAACGCGGCGAGGCGATCCTTCGCAGACCGATGCGGCTGGCCTGCCAGGCTACCGTCCTGCGCGACGGTGTTATGACTGTGAACAAACCGGGAGTCCGCGCGGCTGATTCAGCCTAAGATTCGCGGTCCGCTGCCGATACTGATAAAGTAATAGGCAGCGTCTATGGGAGGTAATCCAGGGTGGATCTCGGGCAACTCGAAGCCTTCGTTCAGGTGGCCAATCAGCACAGCTTCAGTAGAGCAGCCGAGGCGCTGTTCCTGACGCAGCCCTCAGTCACGGCACGCATCCAGGCATTGGAGCGCGACCTGGGAGAGCGACTCTTCGAGCGCTCCGGCCGCGGTATCCGCCTCACAGAGGTCGGAGAGTGCTTCCTGCCGCACGCCGAGCGCGTCCTGCAGGCACTGAACACCGGGCGCGACGCGATCGATTCTCTACGTAACCTGCACTCCGGCTCCTTAGTCCTTGCTTCGGCGACCACGGTGAGCACTTACGTCCTGCCCGGCCTACTCAAGACGTTCCGTGCCCGCTACCCCCGCATCGAGGTCTCGGTGCGCACGGGCCGCTCCGAACAGGTGCTGCAGATGATGCTGGCGGATGAGGCGCAGGTCGGCCTCGTCCGTGCCGTCTACCATCAGGACATCGAGACCAAGGGCTTGATCGAGGACGAGCTGGTGCTCGTTGCGAATGCAGCGCACGACCTCGCCGGCCGCGGCTCCGTCACCGTCGAGCAGCTCGGCGACCACCCCTTCATCTTCTTCGACCGCAACTCCAGCTACTACTCGCTGGCCCAGGGCATCTTCCGCCAGCACGGCGTCGTGCCCCGCACCCAGATGGAGCTCGACTCCATGGAAGCGACCAAGAAGATGGTCGAGGAGGGCCTCGGCATCGCCATGCTGCCCAAAGTGGCGCTGGAGCGCGAGCTCAAGGAAGGCATCCTGCGCATCGTCGAGATCGAGGACATGCCCAACCCGACGCGTCAGATCGCCCTGATCAGCCGCCGCAGCCGGCCCCTCGGCCCCGTCGCGCAGGCCTTCGTCGACATCGTCACCGAGATCTACGCCGACCCGACGCGCCACCCCGTCGCCGCCGCCGGCTGACTGCCCTCCAAAGGGCGCACTCTTCGCCCGCCTTTGGCGTAGAATCGCCTTGCCTTGAGGAGGTGCCGCAATGATCGATACGAACCTGATCTACCTGTCGCTGGCCGAAGCCGCGCAGCTTATCGAGAAGCGCGAGGTCTCGCCCCTTGACCTGACCGACGCCTGCATCGCCCGCGCCCAAGCGCTGGACGCCACGCTGCACGCATACCTCACCATGACCTTCGAGACGGCGCGCCAGGAAGCGAAGGCGGCCGGCGACGAAATCGCGGCCGGCAGCTACCGCGGCCCGCTGCACGGCATCCCCTTCGCGATCAAGGACCTCTACGAGACCGCAGGCGTCGTCTCCACCGCAGGCTCCCAGCTGCGCGAGCACTACGTCCCGGCCGAGGACGCGCGCACGGTAGAGCTGCTGAAGCAGGCCGGCATCGTCATGCTCGGCAAGCTCAACCTGCACGAGTGGGCCATGGGCGGCACCAACGTCAACGAGTACTACCCAACGCCAACAAACCCCTGGGACATGGAGCGCGTGACCGGCGGCTCCTCCGGCGGCTCC
The DNA here is from genome assembly GCA_035714925.1 of Dehalococcoidia bacterium. Classification (GTDB taxonomy): domain Bacteria; phylum Chloroflexota; class Dehalococcoidia; order DSTF01; family WHTK01; genus WHTK01. The sequence continues at coordinate 11,812 of DASTLN010000224.1, forward strand.
GGCGCCGCGCTGGCAGCCGGCTACTGCTACGGCTCACTGGGCTCGGACACGCGCGGCAGCATCCGCATCCCTGCCGCGCTCAACGGCATCACGGGCATCAAGCCCACATGGGGCCGCGTCAGCATCCGCGGCGTGGTGCCGCTCAACTGGTCGCTCGACCACGCCGGGCCCATGGCGCGCACCGCCGAAGACTGCGCCCTCATCCTCAACGTCATCGCCGGCTACGACGAGCGCGACCCCACGTCCGCCGACCGGCCCGTGCCCGACTACGCGGCGTCACTGGCGCCTCAGCGCCTTGACGGCGTGCGCGTCGGCCTGCCGCGCAACTTCTTCTTCGACCTCGGCATCGTCGACCCGATCATGGCCTCGACCACGAAGGCGGCGGGCGATGTGCTTGCCTCCCTCGGCGCCGAAGTCGTCGATATCGACTTCCCCGGCGATGTCGATTTCCAGCAGAGTAGCGCCTTCTTCGCCGAGGCGTCCTGGTATCACGAGTCGCAGTTTAGAGACCACCCGGAGATGTACGGCAAGACGATCCAGGAGCGTATGCGCGCCAACTCCGGCATCACCGGCGTCGACTACGTGCGCGACCGCTGGCGCCAACTCGAGGTGCAGCAGGCAGTACGGGGCCTGATGCGCGACATCGACCTCATCTTGACGCCGACGTCGCCGATCATCGCCCCGAAGATCGCGGAGGTGGACACGAGCATCCCCGGCGGCACCATCCTGGCGCGCAACACCAGCCCCTTCAACATCGCCGCCATCCCGACGATCTCGATGCCGGCCGGCTTCTCAGAGGAAGGCCAACCGATCGGCGTGCAGCTATCGGGCCGTTGGTGGGAAGAGGGGCTCGTCCTGCGCGCCGCGCACGCCTACCAGCAGGTCACGGACTGGCACATGCGAAGGCCGCCGTTGTAGTCGACGCCCCATCCTGTCATTGCGAGGAGGCCCCCAGCCGACGCGGCAATCCCACGTCTACACCAAACGCCCGTACCCAGTCCTCTCAAGGCGCCGAGCCCAGAAGTCCCCTCTCGCTGAGGGACAGCGCTAGGGTGAGGGCCCCTCTCGCAGACAAGCGACTATTTCCTCGAATACGCCAGCAGGGGTAGCGGGGGCGCAGCCCATGCGCGGGGTGCCCGAGGGGTGTCCCCTCGGAATGACCTTCTTAAAGAAGGCGGAGCCGATGAGCCGTGAGGCGAAGATGCGCAGCCTTCGACGCCACGAGACGCGCCCGTCCAGCCGTCTTCAGTGGGATCTCGGGGCGCAGCCCGGGCCTTAACTATCCCGCAGCTTCTTCAGCAGGTCCACGTTGGGCTGGTCCGGACCCTTGGCTTCCCCGAAGCCGGGAACCTCCAACAGGAACGGCACCCCCTCGAAGCCGCGGTGGTGCAGCATGCGCCGGAAGCCCTCCGCGCCGATGTGCCCTTCGCCGATGTTCTCGTGGCGGTCGCGCCCGGCCCCTAACTCAACCTTCGAGTCGTTGGCGTGCAGCGCGACCAGGTTCTCGAAGCCGACCTCCTGCTCGAACTCGCTCATCGCAGTCTCCAGCCCTTCAGCCGACGACAGGTCATAGCCCGCCGCGAAGGAGTGCTGCGTGTCGAGGCAGACCTTGAGCCGGTCGCTGCCCACGGTGCGGATGATGCGGCCCAGGTCGGCGAACTCGGACCCGATGTTGCCCCCGGCGCCGGCCGAGTTCTCGAGGATCAGCTGCACGTCGTCAGGCGTCGCCTCCAGCACGTCGCTGCACGCCTTGCAGATTTGCGCGAAGACCGCGTCCAGCCCCTGCCCCTTGTGCGAGCCGAGGTGGAAGATCACGCCCTGAATGCCAAGTTGCGAGCAGCTGTTCAGCGCCGACTTCAGCGAGCTCGTTGAGCGTGTCAGCATCGTCTCGTCCGCCGTCGCCAGGTTGATCAAGTAGACGCCGTGTACGAATATCGGGCCGCAGCTGCTGGTCGCGGCGCGCTCCCGGAACGCCTCCGCTGCCTCGGGCTCCACCTTGCTGCTGCGCCACTGCTGCGGCGGCGTCAGGAATATCTGCGCCGCCTCCGCGCCGATCGCCTCAGCGCGGTCGAAACACGTGACGGGCCCGCCGGCGGTAGATACGTGTGCGCCAATCTTCATGGCGTGAAGATAAGCGCTCGCGCGCGCCGGGGCAAACTCCAGGCGTCAGTCAAGGCTAAACGGCGGATACTCGTCGTGCATCAGCAGCGCATACGCCTCCACCCGTAGCGACCAGCGCAGGTAGCCGATCGCGAAGCGGTACAGGCTCTCCGGATACGACCCTGTGAACAGGATCGCAAACCAGCCGATGACGGCGGTGACAAACCAGGCGATGCCGATGAAGAACAGCACGATGACGTGCGGGATCAAGTAGAAGATCCGCAACCCTACCGACCAGCGATCACGTTGCTCGGGGAACTCGCCCACGCCGAAATCGACCGCGTAATCTCCGTCGCCGAACGGCGGGTACTCGTCGCGCAGAAGGGCGGAATAAGCCACCGCTTTGCTGCGCCATCGCAGGTAGAAGCCGGCAAAGTCCCACAGGCCCTTCGGCTGCTTGCCGGTGAAGATAATCGCGAACCAGGAGACTATCGCCATAACGAACGCGACGGCCCCGATTACACCACTGGCTCCGGCTCCGAACCAGAAGCCGTTGTTGTCGCCAAGTCCGCCGAGAGGGCCGCTCAAGCCGATGGCCAGCCCGGGTCCACCAACCAGGATGAGGTGGGGAATCGCCAGGATGAGGCGGAAGAAACACGTGAGCCGGTTGCGGCCCTCCATCTGCGGCGTTACGAAGTACGTCACGGGGTAGGCGTTTCTCGACATCTCGCTCGACATTGGAGCCTCCTTGGCCAGACGGAGTCCGGCTCTCACCGGGCGCGATGATAGCACCCGTGAGGCCGCTATCGACAAGTTCGCGTTAACGATGCGTGAATTACCGGGTGACGGCAGAATTCCGCCCCAACGGCGGCTCTGATCTGAGGGACGCCAGGCAGGCTAAGCCCTTTCGAACACGAAGAGATTGTTCAAACCGAACTGGAACTTTCGGTGCTCGACCACCTTGAAGCGAGGCTCAGAGAAGATTCGGAGGGTATCCATAGGATCGAATCCGTAGTGCTCGTGCATGCTCATTCCGTCGACGAGGCGCAGCTTGGCGAGCACGTGCAGCAGGTCGTCGACACGATGCGAGGGAACCGTCGCAACGATCCGGCCTCCCGGCTGCAAGACATCGTGGCAACCATTTGCCAGCGCCGCCTGCTCCGCTGGCGGCAGGTGCTCGAGAACCGCTAGCAGCGTGACGAGGTCTACACGAGTCCCAGACGGCAAGGCGTCCGGAAAGACGCCGGGGAAGAGTTGATACGAATCGGTCTTTACCTCGCTGCCCAGAGTTGGCTCGACACCATAGCCGTACCTGTAGCGTCCCTTCAGCTGCTCGAACATCGCGCCATCGGCGCAGCCGATGTCTAACACGTCAGTCGCCGGCGACAGGAACTCCTGGACAAACTTGATACGTCTATTCCTCAGGTACCGGTCGAGCGGTTTCATCTCGCTGAGCTTGAGGCCGTCATTCGAGACATGCAAGCCTCGCTTGCTTCGACCATCGGCCGAGTCATACCATTCGCCAGGATGACCGTTGATACACAATTAGCATCAGGCGCCCCCAACGCGGCCAAGCCCTTCATTTCAATCGTTATGCCCTGCCTGAATGAGAAGGACTCAGTCGCAACATGTGTCGCCAAAGCTAACGGCTGGCTGGCAAGGGCCGGCTATCCCGGCGAAGTGCTCGTAGTCGACAACGGATCAACCGACGGCTCGCCCGAGCTCGCGCTGGAAGCTGGCGCGCGCGTTGTCTTCGAGTCGGCCCGCGGCTACGGATCTGCGCTTCGCAGGGGCTTTGCTGAGGCGCATGGCGAGTGGCTCGTCATGGGCGATTGTGACGACACCTACGATTTCGGCGACCTCGACGCCCTCGTCGCCCCACTCGCGAGCGGAGCCGACATGTCCATTGGTAACCGTTTCGCCGGCGGAATCGCGCCCGGAGCGATGACCTGGAGCCATCGCTACATCGGCACACCGGCGATCTCCCTGCTCCTGCGGGTCTTCACCGGCCTTCGCGTTGGCGACAGCCAGTGTGGCCTCAGAGCAATCACTCGCGATGCGATGGACCGTCTCGCGCTGACTACCGCGGGCATGGAACTGGCGTCGGAAATGATCCTGAAGGCGGCACGTTCCGGCCTGAATGTGGCTGATGTTCCCGTCCCCTACGCCGAACGCGTCGGCGAAGCGAAGCTGAATACTCTACGCGATGGCTGGCGCCACCTCCGATTCCTCGTCCTCGCCAGCCCGAACTACCTGTTCACGGTGCCCGGGGCTGTGCTCAGTTTGCTCGGCATCGCAATTCTCATCGCGGCGCTCCCGAATAGTGAGATCGAGGTGGGTTCGACGACCTGGCAGCCCGTCTTCGCCGGTAGCATCTTCGTCGTGGTCGGAGTCAACGCCCTCCTCCTCGGCTTCGCATCACGTCTCTACACGAATGCCGTGGGCTTAACGAACGACGACGCCTTCCTGCGCTTTTATCGGCGATTCTTGAGCCTTGAGGTCTTTGTCCTTCTCGGCATTCTCCTCGTGGCAGTAGGTCTCGCCCTGGACGCGGTATTGCTGATCGTGCAACCGGGCGAGCTCAACATCGGCATCGCCGCCGTTGCCCAGACCCTTATCGTCGTCGGCGCCAACATGGGGCTTGTTGGCGCCCTTATCAGCCTTCTCGACGATAAACGGCGCTAGCTGGTAGGACCCGTCATTCGCCCGTGTAGACTCGCAGCGACCCACCATCGTCGAACGACGCCACGTAGACATCACGACCCGGGTACGCGGCAATCAGGGCCGCGTTCGTCTCGGGCAGGTCGAGCGCCCAGACCACGTCTCCGTTGAAGTCGGGAAGGTTTCGCAGGAATACGCTCCCGTAGCAGACGTAGCTACCGTAGAAGCCACAAGGTTCTACCAGGACTAGCGCATTACTCAAGTCGGACTCCTCAGCAAGGCGATTCAGGCGATCATCGACGCCAAACATCCCTTCGAGAGCCGAGGCCTGGAACGGGACGAGCGGCGAATTCTGATTCTTCGCCAGGCCCGTGACCCAACCTCCCGACCCGTAGATCAGCAGTAGGCCGACGGCCGCATAGACCACAACGTTGCCCGCCCAGGGCGACGGAGAACGCAGTCGCGGCATCCGCCTTGCCACCTCGCCGCCGGCTCTGTAAAGCAGTTCCGCTGAGAGCGTGATTCCTCTGGCCGAGAGCAGTACAAGGAAGGGCGTCACTTCGTACCAATAACGCGGTCCGCCAAACAGGCCGCTAAAGCGATAGCCGATGAAAATAGCCATGGGTAGCAAAGTGCAGGCCAGGAGCAGGTAATCCCAGCGATGGCGAGACACGACGAGAAAAGGCACCATCACCAGCGCCAGGCCCGCGAAGGACGGCCAGGCGTTAAATACCTGCAGGAGGGCCATGGTTTGCGCCTGCTCGTTCCGCAGGCCGATGTCCAGGGAGTGGCCGTCGCGGAACCCGAAGAGTTCCTCGGCGCCGCCGCCTGACTGCGAGTATGTCGTTGTCAACGGATCGCCGGTGATGCCGTAGTTGTAGGCCAGCATCGCCAGGATCATCAGCGACACGCCGAACAGGAATCCGCCGGTATGCTTCAGCCAGACCCTCGGGCCCTCTTCGCGAGTCAGCAGATACGTGAGCATGATGGCGCCGAACGGCAGGACCAGCGCCAACATCGTCAGCGGGCGTGTGTTAACGCCAAGGCCAAACATCAGCCCCGCGAGGGCGCCGAAAAGGAGCGGCCGATCACGCTTTATCAGGAAGAACAGCGAGGCAATCACGAAGAACGCCGCGCTGCTATGAGACATGAAGTTCGAGGACTGCATCAGGAAGAACGGCGATGATGCCAGCAAGCCCGCGGCGATTAGTCCGGCCCCGCCGTCATACAGCCGTCTGCCCGTTAGATACGTCAGGCAAACAGTAGCAGCGCCGAGTAGCGGCGGTATGGCCCAGACGGCGCCAAACAGCGCGCCAAACGCAAGGGCCACCGGGTGGCCGAACGGATAGAAGCTCGCCCAGCGATCGGCGTGCTCGACGAGGAACGGCGGGCTGTAGAAGTGAAACGCCCTGCTCACGGGTGGTATCTCGCGCGTCACTTCGAAGTCGGCCAGCAGGTTGGCCTGGAATATGTAGGCAACCTCATCGGGCGCATGGGGGAGACGGCTGTAGTAGCGCTCGTTGATGGTCAGCGCCACGACGAAAGCCCCAACCACAAGTACCCCCGCCGCGAGCGACACCATCGGTAGCTTCGTCAGAAACCGAGTCCTTTCAGGCCTGGGGACGAAACGGAATCGAACCTGGCCCAGCAGGAGGGTTAGCAACACGCCCAGCGGCAGTGCCACGAGCATGAAGGGGTACGGCCTCGTGACCATGTGTGCGATCGATGCGACCGGACCGGAAGGCGTATTGCGCATCAGGGTTCCGAACCCGAGTCCCGTACGCGGGCCGTCCTTGAAGACGTCCACGAAGTTCGGGAAGTCACGAATCAGCTCAATGTGCCAGTAGAGCCCGTTGCCTTCGGAGACATGCGTGCCGACGAGACCGCCTCGGCTATTGCGATACGTGACCACAACGTCGTAGTTGCTGAATCCGGGGCCCCGCAAACGTAGCTCATTCCGTCCCAGCTGCGTCGTCGTCAGGACCCCGTCAGCGATCTCAAACCGGCCCTGGACCACCTCCCAGACGTCGGCGCGCAGGGTCTCAAAGTCATCCTCGAAGAGCACCGATCCGGTCGCCCCGCGAATCACGATGCTATCGATTCCGCTCGGGCTGGGCATGGACGGCACTTCGGCGAGCAGGACGAGGACTACCGTTCCGCTGAGCGGAGCATCTATCGAGTCGTGGGTCAGGCCGCTGTCAGCCCGTGGAATCACCTGCCTGCCGTCAGAGGTGAGTCGCTGAGCGCCGTCGACGTTCTGGAGCTCGATGACGGTACGCTCGCCGTCACGGCTCCAGATGAAGGCGCCAATCAGAAGCAGGTGGGTCGCAATCGCGAAGGCGAGTGCAGCAATGAAGAGGCCTCGTCCCGAGATGCTGGGATACCTCAGGCGAAGCGACTTCACAGCGTCAGGGTATCTCAGGAGGCGGACTGATGCATCAGCTCGGCGCGCACCCGCCCGGCCACGTCCGCCGCTTCGTCGTCGCTGCAGTCCCAACGGCCCGCCTGCAACTCGTCCAGCAGCCGTGCAGCGTTCGACATGCCAGGCATCCGCGGGATCAGATAAAAGTGAACGTGCTTCACCACGCTGCCGAAGGAGCAAACATAAACCTTCCGCGGCGACAGGACGTTCATCAACGCCCGAGAAACGCGGCTCAGCATCTGCCCCATCTCGGCCGCCTCCTCGGAGGTCAGATCCGCGATGTGCTCAACGTGGCGTGTGGGCTGGAAGATCAGGAAGCCCGCGACCTCGGCCGGGCTCACCATGTGACTGACATGCCAGCGCTCCTCCTCGAGAATGACACCGCCGGGCGTCTCACGGCGCCCGGCGGTCACTTCACATGAAATGCAGTCTTGCTGCGTCACGGGCTGCGGCCTAGGTCAGACCCGCCAGCTGGTAGCTCTTGCCTTCCGTCTTGATCGACGGGGCGATGATGACCTCCGCTTGCTGGAACTCGCGGATGGTGCGGGCGCCACACATGCCCATCGCCGTACGCAGCGCGCCGATCAGGTTCTCGGAGCCGTCGTTCCGCGATGTCGGACCGAACAGCACGCGCTCCAGGGTCGAGTTGACGCCGACCGTGATACGGGAGCCGCGCGGCAGCTCGGCGTGCGGTGTCGCCATACCCCAGTGGTGGCCGAGGCCAGGCGCTTCGGCCGTGCCGGCGAAGATCGAACCCAGCATGACGCCGTCGGCGCCGGAGGCGATCGCCTTGTTCAGGTCGCCCGACTTCTGGATGCCGCCATCGGTGATGATCGGCACGTAGCGGCCCGTCTCGCGGAAGAACTCGTCGCGGGCGGCAGCGCATTGCACCGTAGCGCTGACCTGCGGCACGCCGATGCCCAGCACTTCGCGGCTGGTGCAGATCGCGCCGGGACCGACGCCGACCAGGATGCCGGCGACACCAGTCTCCATCAGCTCACGCGTCGCGTGGTAGCCCACCGTGTTACCGACGAGCACCGGGATCGGCAGGTCTTTGGTCAACCGCTCGAACCGCAGGCCCTCAAGGCTGTGCGAGATATGGCGCGCCGTCGTGACCGTCGACTGGACGACAAAAATATCGCAGCCGGCTTCGACTGCGATTGGGGCGAACTTCTTCGTGTTGGCGGGCGTCGCCGAGACCGCGACCGTGATTCCCTCCGCCTTCATCTCACGCACCCTTTCGGCGATGAGCTCGGGCTGGATTGGCTGCGTGTAGTAGTTCTGGAGCAGCGCCGTCACCTCCGTCTTGGAGGCCGAGGCTATCGACTGGAACAGCGCCTTGGTATCGTCGTAGCGTGTATGAATGCCCTCGAGGTTGAGGACCGCCAAACCACCCAGGCGGCCCAGCTTGCCGGCGAACTCTGGGTTGACGACCGCATCGGTCGCCGCCGCTAGTACCGGTATCGGAAATGAAAAATCGCCCAGATTGAGCGATACGTCGGTGAGGTCAGGGTTTACTGTGTAGGCGCCGGGGACGATTGCCACCTCGTCGAACCCGTAGGCGTGGCTCATTGCCTTCGCCGTTGCGGGGAATCCGGCTTCTGGAACGTGTGAGACCTCGAGAGTATTCATTGCAGCCACCCCTTTAATGAACACCGTATTTAAAGAAGAAATATATCTTAGCCCTTGATCATGGTCAACGTTATTTCGCATTTTTTTGCTAATTCGTCTGTGCGGTAGAACGATTCTATGGGAATCCTTTACGTCGTCGCAACGCCCATCGGCAACCTGGAGGACGTTAGTCTACGTGCCCTGCGCATCCTCGCTGATGTGTCTCTCGTGGCCGCGGAGGATACGCGCACCGCGGGCGTTTTCCTGCGTCACCACGGCCTGCATCCCCGCCTCATCAGCTACACGGACCACAACAAGACTGAACGCATCCCTTACATACTCCAACGCCTCGCCGAGGCGGACGTTGCGCTTGTCTCCGACGCGGGCACGCCGGCGATCTCTGACCCCGGCGTCGAGCTGGTGACTGCCGCCCGCGACGCCGCGCATGAAGTCGTGGCACTTCCCGGCCCCTCTGCCGTGGTCGCGGCACTGTCCGTGGCCGGCCTCCGCTGCAACGACTTTCGCTTCGCCGGCTTCCTGCCACGCAGCGCCGGCGAGCTGCGAGGCCTGCTGCAAGACGCGTCGAAACGGCCCGAAACGCTGGTCGCCTTCGAAGCGCCCGGCCGCCTACGCAAGTCGTTGGCCGCGATCGACGAAGCGATGCCGCGACGGCGCGTCGCCGTCTGTCGCGAGCTGACAAAGCTGCACGAAGAGACGTTCGTGGGTACGGCGGCGCAGGCGCTGGCGCATTTCAATGCGCCTCGCGGCGAAATCGTCCTCGTCATCGAGGGCGGCGAAGCCGAAGCGCCGCAGACGGACGAGGCTGCAGTCGCTGAGGAGATCGCCGAGATGAAGCGCCTCGGCCTAAGCCGCGCCCAGGCGCAGCCGCTGATCGAACGTCGTTTCGGCATGAGCCGCCGCCGCTTCTACGAGCTCTGGGTCGCCGAAAACATCTGACTTCTGGTCTCTCGCGGCGCCTAGCCAGTAGTGGCTATAGAGCCCCGGAAATCGCGTCCGAAAAACCGCCATCTCTGGTCATGTGGGGGCTCGGGGTCCGGGCTTACCTTGTCAACGTGATGCAGAGCCGGCCGGCAGAGGCATCGAAGAGACAAGTCAGTTCGTGGTCCGCCGAGTCGCGGGCTCACCGGAAAGGAAAAACACGATGGTCACGAAAACGCGCATGGTCACGCACAACTACACCTACAAGGACGCCCTGGCCAACTCCAAGAAGGTCGCCTGGACAGAGGACGACGTCCTGAACGGACGCAGCTTCGACCTCACGAAGCGGTTCCTGCCCAACAGCCTCAGCGGCGTCGACGGCATCACCAGCCTGAACGACGATGAGAAGCGCAAGCTGAACCAGATCATGGGCAACGCCTACTGCCACATCTTTGCCTTCGTCGAGGAGTTCATTGTCCCTTCGGTCATGGAAGAGGCGATGGATGACCCCTACGGCGACGAGGTACGTCAACGCTCGCTGATGCGCTTCTCAGAGGAAGAGCTCAAGCACCAGGAGCTGTTCCGCCGCTCGATCCGGATGTTCACCGAGCAGTTCGGCGCCGACCCGGAGCTGATCCCCGGCCGCGAAGAGGTCGCGAAAGTCGTGCGCAGTAAATCGAAACTCGCCGTCGTACTGCTCACCGCGATTATCGAATGGTTTACGCAGGTGCACTACACGGAGCACGTCATGGACAAGGCCGGCCTCGACGCCCTGTTCCGCGATCTGCTGAAGTACCACTGGCTGGACGAGGCCCAGCACGCCAAGCTCGACACCCTGCTGATCAGCGAGCTGGTCGAAGACCTCTCCATCGAAGAGCGGGAAGCGGCGATCGACGAGGTCATCGAGCTCGGCGGCGCCATCGACGGCCTGCTGCAGCAGCAGATCGGCATGAACATCGACGCGTTGGAGGTCACGACAGGGCGCGACTTCACCGAGGCGGAACGTGCCGAGATCACCACCGAGACGCTGCGGGCATGGCGCTGGACCTTCCTCGTCTCCGGCCTGGAGCACCCCAACGTCGTCAAGCTCGTCAACGAGATCACGGTGGAAGGACCCGCCAAGTTCCGAGCCGTCGCCGAAGCGCTATCGGCCTAAACCCGGCTCACCGCGAAGTCCTTCGCTACTCAGGCAACGAGCCCTCCCCGAGCCGCACGTCGCGGCCACGTGGAGGGCTCGCTCGCTACTCTCGGTATGAGACAACCCTCGAAGGATTGAGCGCCTTTGCTACTACACCGGCCGGCCGGCCTTTCGTCCAGCAACTATGTAGGCCTCGCCGAGTGACGTGAAGGCCTCACGTTGGCCGTCAAAGTCGACCGAGTAGACGATCCTTGTGCGCCGATAGGTACCATCAGGCTGCGGGATGCGGACCACAACGAGGCTGTCGTCGTAGTCGGTCTCGAACCCTTCCAACACTCGAGCCCGGGCGTTAGGCCCAGCGATGCTTGCCAGCTCGATTTCCCTGGCCCAATCGTCCCAGTCTTCCCGCGTGGCTACCATGTCGCTGGCCTACGCGAAGAGACTACGGTCGCTGCGGATGACAACTCCGACATCAGCGGAACGCAGCTCTTCCGTCTCCTTGATCCAGTCAGCCCCCCGAGGCAGGACTACCTCGGCCTGGCGCACTCGGTCGAGGCGGGTATTGTCGACGTTCGGCGGGACCTGCTTGCTCTCAAGCATCGCCTTCGCCGCCCGAGCCAGCTGGCGGCGCACAACAATCACCATGGCGTCCGTTGTGCCGAGATGCTCGTGCGTCCGGTCGTAGATACGCTCGCCCTTGGCATTCGTCATCAGCTCAGTCATCGCCCGGTCCTGCAGGTTCACGACAAACGGGATCCCGCTGTACATCTGAGTCTTCTCAACTTCGAAGTCGCGATTGTAGTGATTAAGCCGGTTGGCCCTGGTCATGAAGTACGTGGATGGCTCGCTGGTCCTCTCGATGTAGCCGCCTACGGAGTCGAAGTCGTTCGGGCCCGTCACAAGCTGCTTCGTCGGATCGATGGGGCCGGTCAGGCTTCCCGTCTGGAAAATGAGCATCGCGAATTGGTCATCCAGCGGCACAAATGAGCGCAAGCTAACTCCGGTATCTACGTTGATCATCGTATGAAACGGGAAGATGAACTGGTTGATCCGGTGCCACTCTCTCCCGTCTTCATGCGTCCGTCTTGCGCTGTAGTAGGCACCGTATTCGGTTGGGACCACTTCCAGCCGAGGCTTCCTGTCTAGTGTCCACGTACCACGGAACGCCCCTGCCATCGCCGGAACATCCGGCCCCAGGCGCGAATGCAGCCAGTCGAGATGGGCCGAGTCGATGTCACCTTCCAGGTTCTGCATCCAATTCGCCTCCTCCATCATGACCGACGGAGGCGCCACGTTCTCCTTGGGCAGCGTCGTGATGTCGAATTCAGGGAAGGGCGGCGGAACTTCGCGGGGGCCCATGTAAACCCACACCATGTGGTTGACGTCGCGCGCGGGATAGGCGCGCGCCTTTACCTTCGAGACGAAGGTGGTGTTCTCCGGCTCGCTCGGCATGTCGATGCATTGCCCTGTCACATCGAACTTCCAACCGTGGTAGGCACAGCGCAGCCCGCATTCCTCGTTGCGTCCGTAGACCAGGCTAGCGCCGCGGTGCGGACACGATTCCGCGAAGCAGCCCATGTCGCCATTGGAGTCGCGGAACATGACAAGGTACTCGCCGAGGAGCTTCATTCGTACTGGAGGGCTGTCAGGCCCTGGGAACTCAGATGACGGCAGCGCCGGGACCCAGTATTGGCGCATCAAGTCGCCCATTGGTGTTCCGCGGCTCACCCGAGTCAGGACTTCGTTGTCTTCCTGGTTCAGCATCGAAAACCTCCTGGAGGCTAAAGAACACGCGAAAGATGGCCCAGTTTAGTCCTCTTGTCGAGGCCGAGTTCCCGGCGCAAATGTTCCCGGCTAGACCGGAGCTTCGATTGGTACGGCCGGCCGTCTCGCCAGCAGGAAGAACACGGACCCCAGGCTCGCGAGGACGGCCAGGATCGTGAAGCCAAGCTGGTAGCCGCCGGAAATGTCGGCGAGGACGCCGGCGACGATTGGCCCCAGGATCGAGCCGAACATGGTGACCACGGACGACATCCCGAGGATGGAGCTGTAAGCCCTTCGGCCGAAATAGTCCGCCCTGATCGCCGCCATCATCGGCCCTCGAAGTCCCCATGCCATGCCGTGCAGCGCGGCGAAGGCAAACACCATCACCGCGTTCACCGCAAAGGCAACCAGCAAGAGCCCCACGGCGTGACCCGCCATGCAAGCGAAGGCGATGAGCCGTTTGTCGTATCGATCGCCGATCACGCCGCCGAGCAGCGTTCCACCGATCTGCGCGGCGTTGATCGCCGTGACGACGAGCGATGCCAGCGCAAGCGAGTAGCCAAGGTGCTCGGTCAAATGCAAAATCACGTGCACGTTGACCGCCGACACAATCAACAACGCCGACCCGTGGCCCAGCGAGATCAGCCAGAACGCCGGCGACCGCATCGCCTCGCGAAGCGTGAATCCGTCGCTCTGGCGCGCCTGACCCGCTGAGCTCGGATCCGTTGCCGCGCTGACCGCGCCATCTGCTGCCATCAGCTCAGCCTGAGTCGGGTCCGGCCGGACGAGCTGCACCAACGGCAGGCCGAGCGCGATCAAGATGACGCCCGACATAAACGCCGTGTTGCGCCAGCCGAAGGTCTCGAGCGCAAACGCCACCACGACGACCAGCAAGCCGCCGATAGCCCCGCCCAGCTGCATCGTCGATAACGCCCGGGACCGGCGGCGCTCGAACCAGTTGACGATCACCACCGTAAACGGGAAGTAACCGCTCAGGCTGGCCCCAATCGCCATGCAGAGATACGACAGGTAGAAGCCCGTAATCGACTCGACCTGGCTAAACGCCATGAAGCCGGCGCCGAGGAGAACGACGCCCACGCGCATGCTGAGACGCGGCCCGAAGCGATCGATCAACCAGCCCTGCACCGGACCCATCAGGCCGTTCTCAACCTGCTGCATCGAGAACGCGCCGGACAAAGCCGCCTTGCTCCAGCCGAACTCCGCCTGGAGCAGCGTGACGTACGCGCCGTACGAGCGCTGCAGCAAGGCTGCCGCGAGACCCTGGTTCAGGAAGCCGGCAGCGACAATCCACCAGCCGTAGTAGACGTTGGAGCGCCGAGAGCGCAGGCGGTGCCTCCTAGAGGTCCATGACGGCCACGTCCTGAGTCTGCAACGCCGCGGCGGTTGCATTCTGCACGTCGTCGACACTAACGCCGGGGGCGACCTCGCGTAAGACAAGGCCGGCGGCCGTAATCTCGATAACTGCGAGGTTGGTCACGATGAGGTCGACGCACGCGCGCGCCGTCAACGGGTAGGTGCAGGCCTCGAGAATACGTGGTTCGCCGTCACGAGTGGTGTGCTCCATGGCCACGATGAGGCGCCTGGCACCCGCTGCGATGTCCATCGCGCCGCCGATACCACCGGCGCCGCGGCCCGGCAGCGCCCAGTTTGCAAGGTCACCGGTGGCTGAGACCTGGAGGCCGCCCAGCACTGCCACGTCGACGTGTCCGCCGCGGACCATGGCAAAGGAGGTAGCGCTATCGAAGAAGGAAGCGCCCGGCGTCAGAGTCACCGGCTGACCGCCGGCGTTGATCAGGTCCTGGTCGAACTGCGCGTCGTCCGTGACGATGCCGCCGTAGCCAAGGAGGCCGTTCTCGGCGTGCATCTGCACGGTCATGCCCTCGGGCAGGAAGTTGGCGACCAGTGTCGGCAGGCCGATACCAAGGTTGACCGTCTGGCCGTCCTTGAGCTCTCGCGCCACGCGCAGCGCGATGAGCTCCCTAGTTAAACCAGCGGATGGCATGACTTGGAGCCTGCACAATACGGTCTACATAGACGGCTGGGGTCACGATCGATTCGGGGTCGAGCTCACCGGGCTCGACGATCTCCTCGACCTCGGCGATGGTGATCTTCGCTGCGGTTGCCATGACCTCGTTGAAGTTGCGCGATGCCTTGCGGTAGACCAGGTTGCCAAGCCGGTCTGCCTTATACGCGCGGACGAAGGCGAAGTCCGCGGTCAACGCGCGTTCCATGAGGAAGTCGCGGCCGTCGATGTTGCGCGTCTCCTTGCCCTCCGCAACCACGGTGCCGACTCCGGTGGGCGTGTAGAACGCCGGGATGCCCGCCCCGCCCGCACGGATGCGCTCGGCCAGCGTGCCCTGGGGAACGACTTCGAGCTCAACGCGGCCGGCCGTGTACAGCGCTTCGAACAAGCTCTTGCGCTTTGCCGAGGCGCGGATCGCGAATGAAGCGATCAGCTTCTTGAACTGCGGCTTCTCGCAAAGCAGGTCCAGCTTGTCCCCGAGGCCGATGTTGTTGGCGATGGCTGTGATGTCGCTCGTGCCTTTGTCATACAGGGCGAGGATCAAATTCGTCGGACTGCCCGCGGAGGCGAAGCCGCCGAACATGATCGTGGCGCCGTCAAAGACATCGGCTACGGCGTCGGCCGGCGTGGCGAAGACCTTGTCACTCACGGTTGCCTCGGGCGAAGGCGTCAGGTCCGCCGAATGGGCTCTTCGTGACCCTCGAATTGCTTCGGCTTACTCGGCCGCCGTGGCAATGCGACTGCTTCGGCAACAGCCGCACTCCTGATGCGCAACGTAGCGCATTTGGGGAGCAGACCGCTACTGGATCGGGAGTGAGGCGAATCGACTCATGGCACTCTCGGACGGCCGTGAACTGACCCGCCGCCTCTTAGCCATCAGGCTGCGTAAGCTCCATGTCGCGCCCCCTGCACTGGGCGTCGCTCTTGATTGGTACATCGGGCTGTCAAATTGACACCCCTGCTCCTCGACCACAGAATCGCCGCACGATGCCCAGCGAACCATCGCCGCCTTCGCGGGCCAAGATTGGCGACACTAACCCGTGATCAGCGAGTCGGCACGTGTCCGCATACGGCGGATCGTGTTCGTTGGCGTAATCGTCCTTCAGCTCGCCTTCATCGTCCGTGCTTACTGGGCGCCGCACAAGGAATTCGGCTTCCAGATGTTCCCGGAGGCGAGTTCCTGGCAAGCCGAGATCGTCCGCGTGACGGTGGACGGTGACCGAGTGCCGGTTGACCAGCCCTGGTTCGGCTACGAGTGGAACGAGCTCGTACCCGACCGCGGTCTGTCGTCGCCCTGGCGTCGGCATCACGCCGACGCCGGGCTCGACAACCAGCTCGCATTCCTGAAGGAGGCGCTCGCCTGGGTGGCCGACAACACCCCGCGCGACCCGGAAACGCGCTATTTCGAGGCGACGGTTACCACCTGGTTCAACACACGGAATCCCACCACCACGGTCTTCCGCAGCCCGGACAGGGCCCTCCCATGATCGAACGTTTCGATCGATTCCTCGGCCAGCGAGTCAGTATGCGCTCACTCGGGATCGTGCGCGTGCTTGTCGGCATGGTCGCCCTGATGCACCTCTGGCCGTTCGTCACGGACGCCCTGCGCGGTGGCACCTATCAGGACCACTTCCATCATGCCTTCAGCGCCTGGTATCCGGACCTGCCCGAACCCCTCTACGCGGGGTTGCTGGTCATCGGTTGTATCGCTGCTGTCGGGATGAGCCTCGGTTTGTGGTCACGCGTGACGACCAGCGCGACGTTCGGCGTTGTCGCCTACAACCTGTTCCTCTCGACAACCCACATGCACAACAACCGCGCCTATCTGGTGATCGTGCTGGCGCTGCTCGCGGCGGCGCCGTGCGGACGAGCGCTGTCGGCCGATTCCTGGTTGCGGAGGCGCCGAGGGCAGGGCACGGGCGACCAGACCAGCGCGGCATGGCCACTCTGGCTGCTTCGCTTCGAGTGCGCGGCGGTGTACGGCGCGTCGGGATTCAGCAAGCTTATCGACCCGGACTGGTTCGGCGGCACCGTGACGTGGGGGAGGATGGTCGCCGAGGAGGCAATGGTTCGCAGCTCCGCCTTGCCCGCTTTCGTTGCCGACCTCCTTCTCGATCGGTCCTTCCACACCCTCGCAGCGAAGCTGATCGTTGGCACGGAGCTGTTCATCGCGGGTGGACTCTGGTGGCGACGGACGCGGCGGTTCGCCATCGCGGCCGCCGTCGTCTTCCATGTTTCGATTCAGTTCACAGCAGAGGTCCAGGTCTTCTCCTATCTCGCCCTCGCGGTGCTGTTTGTCTGGGCGGACCCCGCCGTCCCCTGGCTCCGGCTGCCAACTCGTCGCTCGCAGGCGATCCAGGAAGAGCCTTCCACTGCGGCAAAAGCGCGTGCGTGATCTCGACAACGCCGGCGAGGCCCGCATCGAAATTGACCCACGCCTGCCGACCGCCGGCCCGACAAACCGAGCCTCACGGAAAGCTAGGCCACAATAGAACGTTGGTTACTTGGGCGTGAAAGCGGCGCCAGGGCTGGCGCGGCAGCCTCACGCCGTCCTGCAATGACTGGTAGCGGTACGGGGATTCGAACCCCGGTTTTAGCCTTGAGAGGGCTACGTCCTGGTCCCCTAGACGATACCGCCCTGCGAAAGTCGTTGTGGCTGGGGAGGGAGGATTCGAACCCCCGCATACGGATCCAGAGTCCGCTGTCCTACCACTAGACGACTCCCCATCGGGGCTTCATCCTAGCATAGCGATTCTCAGCGGCTCAAACTCACCGGGCGGGCCACTTAAGCCTCGGGTTCGTACGCCGGCAGCGGACGTAGGACTCCCGTAAACTCGCTGCCAAGCGCCCGTATCAGCCTCTCATCCGCGGTCACCAGCTCCACGCCCAGGTTGCGTGCGAGCGCCACGTACAGCGCATCGTAGAAACTCACGCTCGCCGTTGTGCAAATCTCGAGCGCGACATCGAAGGCGTCCTCCGATGTCACTAGCAAGACACGCTCAAGGACGATCTCGATGGCAACTGCCGAGTCCTGCGTTGTCAGCTCCCGCGAACGGACCTTCTCCCGGAAGATGCTGCCCAACTCCGGAATCAGCAAGTCTGGCGCAACCAGGACGGACTCCGACCGCAACACGCGCCGTGCGTCGTCTGAGTCGGCCTCATTAAGAAACCACTTCGCCACGACGTTGGCATCCACGACGACACCGTGCGCGGACGCATCGCCTTCATGCCTCACGAACTCGTCGCAGGATATCTACGCTGTCTGTCCTCTGCGGACCCGAGCGTTCGCGGATCTCGTCCGCGGCGTGCAGCAGTTCACTGATTCGCCTCCGGTTAACCGGCGCTGCCCCTCGCACCGACGCGCTCTCAAGGATCAATCGCACCTCTGCTTGCAGCGATCGCCCGTTGCGCTTCGCCCGCTTCTTGAGCTCATCGACGGTCTCCTGCGACAGGTTTCGAATCAGCATCTGGCTCATGCAGCGATGATATCACAATGCTATCACCCTGCTACTGCAGCAGCTGCACCGCCTCGCGCAGGCGCAGCACGCAGCGCTCCCGCCCCAGCAGCTCCATCGACTCCGTCAGCGGCGGCGAAACCGGCCGTCCGGTGATCGCGACCCGCAGCATCCCCGCCAGATCGCGGAACTTCACGCCAAGTTGGTCAGCCAGCGCGCGATACGCCTCCAGCAGCGGCTCACTCTCCCACGCCGGCGTCTGCTCCGAAAGCACCAGCACCTGCGATAGCACCGCGGCAGCCTCGGCGCGCTGGCCCGCGTACGGCTTGCCCAGCAAGTCCTCGATCGCCGGCTCGACGCCGCCCGGCAGGTAGAAGAAGCCCATCATCTCGTGCGCCTTCGACGCCAGCTTGACGCGCTCCTGCACCAGCGGCAGGATGCGCTTCGTGTACTCGCGGTCCAGCGGCCGTTCGACGATCGACGGCAGGCCACCCTCAGCGTCAGGTTTCTCCAGCCACGGCATCACCACGTCGGCAAACTCGTCGACGGAGAGCGCGCGCATGTACTCGCCGTTGATCCAGTCGAGCTTCTCGGCGTTGAAATGGGCCGGGTTCTTCAGAAGGCGCTCGAGGCTGAAGTGCTGCACGAACTCGGCTATCGACAGGATCTCGGTCTTGTCGTCGAGCGACCAACCCAGGAGGCCGAGAAAGTTGAACACGGCCTGCGGAAGATAACCCTCGTTTCGGTAGTCGATAACGGACTTGGCGCCATGACGCTTCGAAAGCTTCCCCTTATCCGGCCCGAGAATTACCGGCGTGTGTACCCACACCGGCGCCTCGTAACCCAGCGCGTCGAAGAGACGCACGTGGAGCGGTGCCGAGGGCAGCCACTCCTCACCGCGCAGCACGTGCGTGATCTGCATCGCGTGGTCGTCCACCGCCACAGCGAGGTGGTAAGTCGGGAAGCCGTCCGACTTCAGCAGCACGGCATCGTCGATGCGGTTGTTCTCGAAGCGCACCTCGCCGCGCAGGAAGTCGTGTACCACCGTCTCGCCGTCGTCCGGCGCGCGGAAGCGGACCACGGGCGGGCGGTCGCCGGCGGCCGCCTTGGCCTTCGCGCGGCCCTCGTCCGTGCTGCAGAGGCCGTCGTAACCGGGCGGCAGCTTCTGCTCGCGCTGCTGGTTGCGCATCGTGTCCAGGCGCTCCGGGGTGCAGTAGCACTCGTAGGCGTGACCGGCCGCGAGCAGGCGCTTCGCGGCGTCCTGGTATAAGGGTAGACGCTGCGACTGGAAGTACGGCGCGTAGGGCCCCCCGACCTCCGGGCCCTCATCCCACTGCAGCCCGAGCCAGCGCAACGACTCGTAAATCTCGTCCAGCGATTCCGGGACGTACCGATTCTGGTCCGTGTCCTCGATGCGCAGGATGAACTGCCCGCCGCTGTTGCGCGCCGCCAGCCAGTCGAAGATCGCGGTACGCGCGGTACCAAGATGCGGCGTCCCCGTAGGACTCGGCGCAAGGCGTACACGAACGGGGCTTCTGGTCATGACTGCATCTTATCAGCGGCTCTCGCGCGAGCCCATGGACAGCTAAAATGCCCTGTGTTGAATTCAGCTGAACAGATAATCTCGCTAGCGAAAACGCGAACCCCTTGGGATCTGGTTGCGGAATTAGTACTTCTATTCTGCTTCGTTGTCATAGCTATCTCTCAGGCTCCTATCACGTTTGGAATCGCGTCGCTGTTGCTCTTTGTTGGAATCCTCTGGCGCCACAAGCTGGCTGCCTTTCATCCAAGGATCAGGACACTTACCCGAGTATCGCCATGGCTAGCAATCGCCTGCAGTTTCGTTGTCTTCTCTGATGCGCTTATCTGGACTCTGTTCGGACTTGTCGGAGTCTCGATTCTGACTATGGCCGTCGCCACTGCTCAGGAGCCCCAGGCTCGATTCTTCGCGACTCATTTCGAAATCGTCATGCCGCATCTCCGAACGTTTCGATACAACTACGCTGAGCTGGAGTCCGTTTCACTCGCTCGCTATTCAATCCTGAAGCTGCGATTCAAAGACAGTTCCGACCGGGCCGCCAAACTCGCCTGTGATCAGGAGACCGCAACCCGACTCGTCGAGGCCTTCCGGTACCGTGCGGCGATTTCGTAGTGATCCCGCTCACATCGCCAATTTACCTAGCGCCGTCGCCAAATCCCCCGCCAGCGGCGCCTCAAAGCTCATCTCCCGCCCGTCAACCGGATGGCTCAGCGCCAATCGCCAGGCATGCAAGAACTGGCGCCCCACCAGCTTCGTCGGCCGCCCGTAAACCGCGTCTCCCACCACCGGGTGGCCCAGCGACGCGAGGTGCACGCGTATCTGGTGCGTCCGCCCCGTGATCGGCGACGCCTCGACGTACGTGTAGCCGGAAAGGCGCTCCCGCACGCGGTACGACGTCTGAGCCTCCCGCGCTGCCGCGCCGTTAATCAGCATCCGTTTGCGGTTGTTCGGGTCGCGCCCTATCGGTGCGTCGATCAGCGCCTCGTCCGGCTGCAGGCTGCCTTCGACCAGCGTCAGGTAGGTCTTGTGCATGCGGCGCTCCGCCAGCTGGCGCGTCAGGCCGTGATGCGCCCGCTCGTCCTTCGCCGCGACGATCAACCCGGACGTGTCCTTGTCCAGCCGGTGCACGATGCCCGGCCGCTGCACACCACCGATCCCCGGCAGGTCCGGGCAGTGCGCCAGCAGCGCGTTGACCAGCGTGTGGCCGCTGTGCCCCGGCCCCGGATGCACCGGCATCCCCGCCGGCTTGTCGACCACGATCATGTGCTCGTCCTCGAACACGATGGCGAGCGGTATCGCTTCTGCCTGCGGCTCGGCAGGTACCGGCGCCGGGATCTGGACCGTCAGGCGCTCGCCGCCCTCCATACGGTCGCCGGGCTTGTGGCGCACACGGCCGTCGTGGCTGACGAGCCCCTCGGCGATCAGACGATGCGCCTGCGCCCGCGACAGCTCGCAGAGGCGCGCTACCGCCACGTCCAGCCGTTCGCCCGGTTGCCCAGCGACGACCTCCAGCAGCGCGTCAGCCGCCTTCAGCGTTGCCCTCCCGCTTCGACGGCTCGATCAACAGGAAGAAACCCACGAGAACGAACAGCCCGATCACGATCGACGAATCCGCCACGTTGAACTCCGGATAGCGCGGGAAGTCGATGAAGTCTGTCACGTGGCCGAGGCGCACGCGGTCGACGAGGTTGCCCGCGGCGCCGCCCAGCAGTAGGCCCATCGCAACCCGCAGCAGCCCGTGCTCAAACGGCGGATACAGGTAGTAGAAAAGGATGGCGCCGATCGCGATGACCGCCGTAATCGTCAGGAACAGCCCCGCGTTCTGCAGGATGCCGAACGCGGCGCCGGTGTTCGTGACATGAGTAATCTTCACCAGCCACCCGTCCGACGGCCACGACTCGCCTACGGCCAGCCAGTCACGGACCGCGGCCTTCGTCAGCTGGTCGAGCGCGAAGACGACGGCCGCGACGAGAAAAAACGCCGCGCCGCGCCGTATCTGCCGCGCGACAGCCGCTATCCAATCGTTTTCGCGTCGAGTCGTGGCATCCGTGGTGGACATCGCTACGATCTTAGCAAGTCGCCGATTCAAGGAGGCGCAACCGGCCCCATGGCAATGACCCTAGCTTTCGATTGCCATGCTTTCCACCCGTTCCTTCAGTCCCTTGCACATGCTGCGAGCCATGAGGAAGTCGGCCGGCACAATGAAGAGATGGGAAGCCACCAACAGCCACAGAGGGCGCACGTTCAGGCGAACTCGAAAGTGGTAGCGTGTCCGGCCGCCGGGCTCAGGGTCCAGCGTGAATGTCCAGGTCCAGCTCAGCGCCACTCTGGGGTCTCGCAGAAGCTTCGCCGGCAGATGTGTCGTGGAATGAAGCACTAGGAGGCGGTCGGCCTCCATCCGCTCAACCACGAAGAAGCAGCCAGATTCAGGCGGACCGTCCGGGACTTCGTCACCTGCTTCCAGGCTCTGAAACTGCGGCAAGATCCTCCGGGCGCTGGGCGCGTTGTTGGGGAATAGCAGCCGGTCAACCCAACGATACGTGTACCAACCGGCGCGGCCCCAGCCCACCTGCAGCAGCCACGGCCAGACCCGCTCCGGTGGCGCGTCGATCGTGATCGCGTGGTCGGTGACCAACTTCGCGGACGGCACGATCTCATCGCCCGAGAGCCTGCGCCCGCGCTCCTCAGGCCGTGATCCCCAGGTGCGCCCGAGATAATAGATCGCTGCATACAAGGATGCGACAACTGTGGCGAGCCTGATCACTGCAGAATCCTAACAAACATGAATCACGTTCCGCGTGCGCTCCGCTATTATGGATTCGAATCCAACTGGAGTCGCCATGAACATCTTTAGCCGACGCAACGCCGACAAAGAGAAGTGGGGCGAGCGCCTGCCGCCCGGTCAGTCCGCCACCGACGGCTGGCCCATCCTGCACTACGGCTCGATCCCGCTGATCGAGACCAAAGACTGGACCCTCGAGCTCGGCGGGGCGGTCGCGGCGCCGGTCAAGCTCGACTGGGATGAGTTCATGGCGCTACCGCAGGTCACGCTCGAAAACGACATCCACTGCGTCACATCCTGGAGCAAGTTCGACAACGTCTGGACCGGCGTCCCGGTACGCGAGGTGCTCAAGCTGGCCCAGATCAAGCCCGAAGCGACGCACGTGATGGTCCACTCCTACGGCGGCTACACGACCAACCTCGCCCTCGCCGACCTCGACCGTGAGGAGAACCTCTTCGCGCACACGCACAACGGCGAGGCGCTGACCCGCGAGCACGGCTGGCCATTGCGCCTAGTCGTGCCGCACCTTTACTTCTGGAAGTCGGCCAAGTGGATACGAGGCTTGAACTTCATGGTGCAGGACCAGCCCGGCTTCTGGGAGATGTACGGCTACCACAACCGTGGCGACCCGTTCAAAGAGGAGCGCTATTCGTAGGAGAAAGCGCCAGACAACGGAGCGTAAGCCGCACGGCGTCCGTATCGAACGCAGCCGCTCTCTCGTCTCTGGCCTCTGTTTTGCCCCTCTGAACTATGGTCTATGATCGCCTCGAAATGTCCCGCTTCGTCGCACACGCTCCCGGGCTCCGGCCTGGTTAACGCCGCAAAATGAACATCCCCTTAGCCCTCTTCGTCCTCGTCGTTTCCGTCATCGGATTCGCCATCGTCAACAGCATCGAGATTGCTGTCGTCGGCGTTAACCGCATCCGCGTGCGTCACCTTGCCGAGGGCGGCAGCCGCTCCGCGCGCGCGCTCGAAACGCTGCTCGGCGATCAGGAACGCTTCTTTGCTGCCATCGTCCTGGTCCAGAATGCCCTGTCCGTCCTCGCCGCAACGATGGGGACGCTGATCGCGGTCGAGGCGTTCGATGGCGCCGGCATCGTCGCACTTTCGACCGTCAGCGTGATCCTCGCCCTCGCCCTCTTTGGCGAGTTCACGCCCAAGGTCTTCGCCGCGCACGCCGGTGAGGGCTTCGCGCTGTTCGTCGCGTTACCCGCCCAGGCGCTAACGAAGGTACTCGGCCCGTTCGTCCAGGCCATCGCGCGTCTCATCGGCTTCTTCTCCCGCAAGCTGCTGGGCGTTCGCCTCGAAGCCGGGCCCTCGGTCACCGAGGCCGAGCTGCGCATGCTGATCGACATCAGCGCTGAGTCCGGCGCCATGGAGGAGCACGAAGCCGAGCTGCTCGACCGCGTCTTCCACTTCGGCGATCGCCGCGTCCATGAAGTCATGACCCCGCGCACAGAGGCAATCGGCATCGAAAAGCAGGCGACGCTCGGCGACTTCTACGCCGTCTACCGCGAGGCGCACCACTCTCGCTTCCCAGTCTTCGACGAGAGCCTCGATAGCGTGGTCGGCATCCTCGTCATCAAGGACGTACTGTCGAGGCTAGCTACCGGCGAGGTCGACCTGAGCAGCCCCGTCGAGCCGATTGCACGCCAGGCGTTGTTCGTGCCGGAGACCAAGCTGATCGGCGAGCTGTTCCGCGAAATGCAGGGCCGCGGCGACCAGATGGCGATCGCCATCGACGAGTTCGGCGGCACCGCCGGCATCGTCACGCTGGAACAGCTGCTCGAGGAGATGGTCGGCCGCGTTCGCGACGAGCTGTGGCCGGCGGATGCCGAGATCACGACCATCGACGAGCACACCAAACAGGTTGACGGCGGACTCGGCATCGAAGAGGCGCGCGAGGAGCTGTCACTGAACATACCGGACGGCGACTACGACACCGTGGCCGGCTACGTCCTCAGCATGCTCGGCCACATCCCGAAGGTGGGCGAGACCGTGACGCTGGACGGCTGCCGCATCGTGGTAGCAGAGATGCGCGGGTTGAAGATCGAGCAGCTGCGGGTCACGCGGGCGTGAGGTTCGTCCTCGTCCTGCATGGCGAAACCGCGGCGAATGATGCGTCGCTGACCGAGACGGGACGCCGCCAGGCGCAGGCCGTGGGCGCCGAGCTACGCGGTCAGGCTGCGACCGTAATCACCAGCCCATCCCCTTCTGCGATGGAGGCCGCGACTATCATCGCCGCGGCGGCAGGCGCCGCCCAGCCCGAAGCTCGCCGTGAGATGGACGCCCCCGAAAACGAGGCGGCACGCGCGTCAGCTCAGGAAGACGCCTGGGCCATCATCGAGGCAGCGAAGACGGAGCTCGACCCCGACGCGACCCTGGTGATGGTCACGCACGAGGTCAACATCCGGCTTCTCGTCGCACGCGCCCTCGCCATGCCGCTCAGCGAGATGGACCGCTTCGCCCTCGAACCCGGCTCGATGTCGACCATCGAATGGCGCACGCAGCCCCGCGAGCGCCTCCTCATCGCCTCCCTGAACGAGGTCTGCCACCTGGAGGCCTCGTCCTAGCCGGCAAGACCCGTGGGCTACTTCTCGACGTAGATCGCCAGCGGCGGAATGACGCCGTGCTTCTCCATGAGAGCCATCAATTCGGGCGGCGGCGAGGACACCATCGCCTGCAAGGTAGCCACGTCGTCGACCTCCATGGATACTGCGGTCTGATTGCCCCCATCGAGCGCGACATGATCCGTCACACTGGTGGCAACTGTCCCAAGCGCTTCGACGCGTTCGGCCTTGCCGCCTAGCCATCTGTCGATGTCGATGACCGATTGAGCAACGATTACCTTCGGCATTTCATCCTCCATGCAGTACGCGTGTGCCGCCAAGTGACGGCTCGCGGAGATTACACCCTTGTCAAGACGCAGTACATCGATCAACCAGATTCGACGGAGCTTTGATGCTATCGATGCTCTGAGTGGGATGTTCCGTCCAGCTGCGCCACCAGCGTCTTCGGCGCCACGCAACGATACGCGTCGTCCACGATCACGTTCACGGCGTCCCAATCGACATCCACGTCCAGGTACACGCCGAGCCAGCCGCGATGCCCCACATACGGCGGCACGAAGTAGCGCTCAGGCTCGGCGCCCACCAGCAGGTCTTGCCCGCCCTCCGAGGCCGCGCACCAGAACGCCAGCCGGTTCGTATGGTGGTACGCCGCATAGCTAACAAACGTCTTCTTGCCACGCACAAACCACGACGGCTCGCCATGAGAAATACGCTCCGTGACCTCCGGATACGAAAGGCAAAGCGCGCGCAGCCGGTCGAGTGGGTTTTCAGTCATCTCGAAATGGCGGAGGGGGAGGGATTCGAACCCCCGGTGGAGTTGCCCCCACAATGGTTTTCAAGACCATCGCATTAAACCGCTCTGCCACCCCTCCGCCAGCAGTATAGCGAAGGCGCCTCTCACCTCGGAGGGTCTTGAATCTCCGTAAATGCGTAGCGGATGGCATGGTGAGCTTGTCGAACCACGTCGTCCCATGCCCCGAAAGAGTTCAGCACTCAGGCCTATAGCGACGTCAGAAGACGTTAGTCCTCGATCAACACCACGCCGTGGCTACCGTCCACAGTCACCGTCGCGCCGTCACGAATCGTCGCGCTGCCGTTGACCGTGCCGATCACCGCAGGGATACCGAACTCGCGCGCCACGATGGCCGAGTGCGACAGCGCGCCGCCGCCGTTGGTCACCAGCGCCGCGATGATGCCGAAGAACGGCGTCCACGCCGGCGTCGTGGCGCGGCAGACCAGGACGTCGCCTTCCCGCAACGATGCCGCCTCTTCTATGGAATCGATAACGCGCGCCCGCCCACGGTAGCTCCCCGGCGAGGCGGCGACGCCGCGCAGCACACGCAGCTCTGTCGCGTGCAGCTCCGCCGGCAGCGGTTCCGTGCTCGCCGCAGGCGGCTTGCCCAGCACCGGCGGCGGCGCGACGCGGCGGATCGCCTCCAGCTCGGCGCGTCGCTCAACCAGGGAGGCCTTGTCCGGCGTTAGCTTGCCTTCGAGGACATCGATCAGCTCCGGGCGGTAGAGGTAGAACACGTCGTCGGCCGCGTCGATCAGTCCCTGCGATACGAGGTGCCGCCCGATCGCAAACCAGCGCGCCCGCGACGCGGCGGAGAGGCACTGGTCCGTGTAGTAGTTGTGGTCTTCCAGGTTCGGCATGTGTTCCTGGGCGATCGGCAGCAGGCGCAGTATCTCCGACGCCGCCTCGTCCTTCGGCGCCAGCTCGCGCAGCTCGCGCTCCAGCCGCTCGCGGCGTTCGCTCTGCTGCCGCTCCATGTCGAGCGGCCCGCGCCCGTCTTCGAGCTTCATGTAGGCCCGCACCGCGGCCAGCGGCAGCGCCGCGTCTTCACGCCAGTTCGGCCGGTCCTCGACGAAGCCCTCGCTGCTGCTGCCAAAGCGGTCACGCAGCTTCTGCAGCGCCTGCTCGAACACCTGGCCGCCCGCGCTCGGTGGAACTTCCGCCCCCTTCTCCAGCGCCTCGGCCACGTCCGCATGCGCCCGCGCGATGCGGCTCAGCTCCCACAGCATCCCGGCGCGCTCGGTCGAAGCGTTGGGCATGCCCTGCAGCAGCGCCAGCGCATCGTCGCGGCGTCCCTCCCCGAAGCGCTCGACATACGCCTCCTGCAGGCGACCCGAGACGGCGTGGGCTGGGAACACGGCGCTACGGTGCACCGCCCCGAAGACGCGCCAGTACTCGGCCCGCTGCGAGTCCAGCGTCTCCTCCCACGTCCCCGGAGCCACGGTCGACGGGCCGAAGTTCGCCAGCGCCTCGATAACCTTGTCGACCTCCGGCTGCCACTCCGCGCGCCAGCGCCGCATCGCTTCCACGGACGCCGGCAGCTCCTGCCCGCGCATCGCCCCGGCCGGGGAGGGGATCATGTCCTCGCGCATGTAGGTCAGACCGTGGATCTGGAGGCTGCGCGGCGGAAACTCCTCCGGCGCCTGTCGCCCCATCCCACCAAAGTGATTCCCGATCAGCGGCGACGAGGCGACGGGCATATGCTCGTCGAACAGCACCCACGTGTACGCCTCCAGCCTCTCGTCCGGCAGCTTGAACTCGATCTCAGGCATCTCCCCGCCCTTGTTTACAACCCGTTAACAATCGAGGCCAGTATACCGGCGCGGCGCCTTACGAGCGCCGCCCGCACTGTCATCCATCCTGATGGCGAAGCCGGAGAAACAACAGGCTCCGCCCAACTCCGTCACACCCGTGAAGTCCATCGGGTGGCCAAGCGTCAAAGCCCCTCGCCTCGCAAGGAGAGGGGCGCGCGGAGCGCGGGAGAGGTGCCGCTACGGCATCGCGTTGACGGCGGGGTTCACCTGCTCCGCCAGCATCGCGCTCTGCGACATCATCTCTTCGTCCGACATCGCGATCGGCCGCGCCACGAATTTCGAGATGCCGGCTTCGTGGAAGCGCGCCACGAGCTCGATAATCGCCTCCGCGTCGCCGACCGCCATGAAGTTGCGCGGGTCTGCATCCGCCCCGGCACGCGCTCTGTAGGCCTGCACGCTGCGCTCGACGGCGGGCTCCTCCCAGCTGCCGAACCGGAAGCTGAACCCCGCGCCGTAGTGGTCCTCGTCAATCGGCCGCCCCAGCTCCGCCGACCGCGCCCGGATCGCGGCAACAACGCGCGCGATCTGCTCCGGTCCCTGCGCCGCCCCGGCCAGCCAGCCGTTGCCGTAACGCGCCGTCCGCTCGATCGCCGCCTCGGAGCTGCCACCGATCCATAAGGGCAGTGGCTGCTGCTTTGGCTTCGGCGCTATCGTGACGTCGTCATAGTGATAGTACTTACCGTCGAAGCTGACGTGGTCTTCCGTCCACAGGCGGTTGAGCAACGTCAACATCTCGTTCGAGCGCGCGCCGCGGCCCTTCGTGTCCAGCCCCACGGCCTTCCACTCCGGCGCCACGTCGTTGCCGACACCGAACATCGGCAGCAGCCGGCCATCGCTCAGGTAGTCAACCGTCGCGCACTCTTTGGCGAGCACCAGCGGGTCGCGCAGCGGCAGCACCGTCGCGTTCATGCCGAATTTGACGTGCCGCGTACGCCCCGCGATAGCCGCCAGCGTCGTCAGCGGCTCGAGGAACGACTGCGCCGAGACCAACCGCTCGCTG
Organism: Dehalococcoidia bacterium; assembly: GCA_035714925.1. Lineage (GTDB taxonomy): Bacteria > Chloroflexota > Dehalococcoidia > DSTF01 > WHTK01 > WHTK01. The sequence continues at coordinate 40,445 of DASTLN010000224.1, forward strand.
AGCCAGACGGAATCGACGCCCCACTCCTCGCACGCGTCGATCCAGCGCCAGAACGCGGCGGCATCCGAGAATGGGAAGGCGGCGAAGCCAAGGCCGATTCGAACGCTCACAGGCGTAGCTTAGCAGCCATGAACTTCGATACCTGACCTCGACTATGGCCTTTCGCATAACGCGGTAACTGCTTAAAGTTGCGCTGATGAACGAAAACGGCGATTTACCTGCGCAGAGACCCGGGTCCGTAAGGTCCGTTCAACGTGCGGCGCGCATAATCACCGCCCTGGCAGAGCATCCGCACCCCATGGGTGTCCTGGAGCTGTCCTCCCGCGTCAAGCTTTCGCCGGCCAGCGTCCACCGCATGCTTACCACGCTGGTCAGTGTCGGCTGGGTCGATCAGAACTCGCGGACGGCTAAATACCGCCTCGGGACGCGAATGCTCGGTATCGGCTCCACCGGCCTTATTACCAGTCCGTTGGTTCAGAACGGCAGGACCTTCCTCACCAGACTCGCGAGGCTAACCGGCCACCACACAGCACTGAGCACACTTGTCGGCCTTCGCGTCATCCATCTCGCTCGCGTCGCGGGGCAAGAGAGTGGCACGCCTGACTTCGAGCCGGGCGTTTCGCAACCGGCTCACGCCATGGCCGATGGCAAGCTCCTTATGGCCTACATGCCGAAGGAAGAAAGACAGTATCTCTACGAGGTAGACGAGCTCGTCAGCTACACGCCCAATACGATCGTCGATCCTGAGCTTCTCGAGCAGGAACTGGAAGCTATTCGTCAGCGGGGCTACGCCGTGGACCGGAACGAGAGGTTCGACATCCACCGGGGTGTTGCCGTACCCGTCCTCGACCTCGATGGCAGACCCCTGCTGGCGATGCTCGTCATCGGGTCAATTCCATCCGACGTAGGATATGAAGCCTGGCTGGTCAATCAGATGCAGTCGATGGCGGCTGAAGTGTCCGATCACATCGCGATCATGGGTGACATGCCACGGGCAAATACCCAGTTCGCCAAGTACAACCTCGAATAGCCCGGCTTCCGACCCGCCGCTCGCCCGTTCCCCGATCGATAACTTCGAGAAGCCGCCCGAGGCCGCCCTTCCTGCTCGGGGCCTAGCTGAACGCCTTCTGCGCCAGCTCGACAACGAGTTCGAGCTTGCGGCGCTGCTCGTCCCACGTCACCAGGTTGCCCTGCTGCGTCGACGCAAACCCACACTGAGGCGAAACCGCCAGGTTCTCAATCGGCACGTATTTCGCCGCCTCTTCGACACGACGGCGAAGTTCGTCCACCGACTCCAGCGCGCCGATCTTCGAGCTGATGATGCCGAGGACTACCGACTTGTCTCGCGGCACGAACCGCAGCGGTTCGAAGCCGCCGGCACGCTCGCTCTCATATTCCAGCAAGAAGCGGTCCACGTTGAGCTGCTGAAACGCCTTCTCGGCGACAGGCTCGTAACTGCCTTCGGCGTGCCATCGGCTGCGCGCGTTGCCGCGGCACATATGCAGGCCGACGGTCAGACCCGGCGTACCGCGCAGTCCCGCAAGCGCGATGTTGTCCAGGCGAATCAGCTCCTCCAGGTAAGCGTCTGGGTCTTCGCCCTCCGTCTTCATGCGCTCTCGTATCGTGACGTCGGCCACCCGCTCCACGTAGTGCAGCGAATCGAGTTGGACGTAGGGCGCCCCATCTTTGACCAGCGCCTTGAACTCGTCGTTCAGCATCGGCGCCAGGTCCTCGGCAAGGGCAAACCGGTCTGGATAAGCGGCCTCGCTCACCCCAGGCTCGAACATCCCGCCGGCCATCGACATCGGGCCCGGCAGCGTGATCTTCCACGGCCCCGGGGCGTTCTCGCGCAGGAACGCGGCGTCCGCTTCCACGAAACGCCGCATCTTATGCACCTTGTCGCCGGCAACCATCGCCTGCACGCGGCTCAGCATCTGGTTGACCTCACCGGCATCCGGGCCGCGCCATTCCGCGAAGATCCGGCGGATTGGTGAGCCTTCGACGGGAACGAGGCCATCAATCGCGCCCGCGGCCGCCGCGCTCCAACCCGTGCGGCGGTACTCGCCGTCGGTGAGGACGTGGACGCCTGCCTGCCGCTGCAGTTCGAGCGCCTTCGAGACGCTTTCGTCTTCGATCTGACGGAACTGCTCTTCCGACAGCTTGCCGTCACTGAACTTCGCGCGAGCCTCAAGCAACTCGGGCGGCCGCAACAGGCTGCCGACGTGGTCCGCTCGATAAGGTGATGCAGTCACTTGCTAGACCCTCGCGATTTCTAAACTACGAAACGACTTTGACTAACGCGTCGGACGGGCGTCGATTCGTGAATCGTCGAGCGTCACGAGGTGGTGGGGTGTCCAGACACCCAGCTGCTGCTTGCTTGCGGCCGCCTTGATCTTCGCCGGCGCGCCCGGGTCGGCGTCCAGCAGGGCTTTGTAGCCTTCGCTGAGCAGTCGGGCCTTGATCTCGTCCTCGGACATCGTCAGCGTCCCGTAATCCCGCGGCTTCCACGATTCGTCCTTCTGCACGTACTCGCGGCCGATGACTATGCCCTTCTGTTCGCAGAACAGCGTCTTGCCGTCCTCCTCCATCGCCGCCCACTCAGAAGACTTGGTGGCGCGCACAAAGGACTCGTAGTCGTCGAACCAGAACTCTGAGAAGCCGTCATGCGTCTGGCTGCCGCGCTGGAATTGTTCGAGTAGCGCCGTAGTCTGGATGTAACGGCGCAGCCCGGGCAGTTTCGTGGCGAGCGGTACCTGGACTTCGTTCCAATGCTCGAAGAAGTCGCGGTGGTCGAGCCCAGGCAGGCGGCAGACCATGAAGATCGCGTTGACCATCGTCGGCGTCTTTTGGCCGTCGATGATGATGTGCTCCTCGCCGAGGATATCGGCGTGCTGGTCGTCGATCGGCCAACGCCGCGTCCGGTCGAAGACGTGCTCGTCATCGGCGCGAACCGGGAACCAGCCGTCAGGACTTGGCTGTCCCATCATGAACGGGTCTTCCCGCCAGAACATCGAGATGCCGATGAACGTCGGCTTGATTTCCGCGGCGTAGGCCTCTGGCAGGCTGAAGTAGTGGTGATAGCGCTGCAGGTTGACGTTGTTCGCCACCAGCTTGCCGTGGGTTTCCGCCCAATAGTGCTGCGCTTCCTCACGCGAGCGTCCGTTGCTCAAGTTCTCGTTCGCGGCCGTGATGCGTTTGATTGCCATTGCGCTTTCCCTTTCGCTTCGTTTTGCTGAGCTAGCGCTGTGGGCGGGCGTCGTAAATGTGGTCCCCAAATAGAGCGATGTGGTCATCGGTCCAAACCGCAAGCTGCCCCTTCCGAGCAGCGGCGATGATCCGCGCCGGCGCGTTGGGGTCAGAAGCGAGCGACTTGTAGCCCTGCGCCAGGAGCTTCATCCGGATCTGTTCCTCCGTCATGCCCAGAGCGCCGTACGTGCGCGGCTTCCAGTGCTCGTCCTTTTGCACGTATTCGCGGCCGATGACGATGGCCATCGTCGGGTGGAACAATGTCTTGCCATCCTCCGCCATCGCCTTCCACTCCGGAGAGTGGTAGGCGTTTTGAAACGCCGCATAGTCGTCGAACCAGAATTCAGACCAACCATCGTGCGTCTGTCCGCCGTTATTACGCACAAACGCCTCAAGGTGCCCCGAGTTCTGGATGTATCGGCGCAGGCCCGGCAGCCTGGCCGCTAGCGGGACCTGAACCTCTTTCCAGTGCTCGAAGAAGTCGCGGTGGTCGAGGCCGGGCTTGCGGCAGACCATGAAGATCGCGTTGACCATGGATGGCGTCGTCTTGCCATCGATGATCACGTTCTCCTCACCGAAGATGTCGGCGTGCTGATCGTCGATCGGCCAGCGCCGCGAGCGGTCGAAGACCTGCGCGTCATCGTTGCCAGCCGGCTGATTGCGGTAGAACCGCGTGAACGGGTCTACCGCCTGGTCGCCGGCTGCCAGGTTCGGCAGGGCATAGGGCTCACTGCGCCAGAACATCGAAATGCCGATGAACGTCGGCTTCGGGTCGTTGGCGTAGGCTTCGGGGAGGCTGAAGTAATGGTGGTAGCGGTCTAACGTCGGGCTATTTGCGACCAGCCGGCCGTGAGTTTCGGCCCAATAGTGCTGGGCTTCCTCGCGGCTGCGGCCGCTGTACAGGTTCTCGTTTGCCGCGGTGATTCGCTTGATCGTGATGACGCACCTCTACGCGCTGCTATAGAGGTTTGGGGGCCGCTGCCGGGATTGTCGACAGCGGCCCCAGCTTCCTCCGGGGTTAGGTCAGTTCGCTATCCGTCTGCGTCCGATAGCTATGCCTTCTTCCAGAGCTGAGACAACACCTGACCGGCGCCTGTCGGGTATTGCTCGATGTACATCTGCCACCAACCCCAACTCCCAACAGTTGGTCGACCAATGGCGTACGGCTTCCAGTCCTGCGGGAAGTGGTACGGAAGGTAGTACATCTGCTGGATGTCGTACTTGACGAATTCCTGGAAGATGGTCTTTCGCTTCTCCGGGTCCAGTTCACGTCGCTGCGCGTTGACGAGCTCCGTCTGCTTCGGGTCTTCCCGTTCCTTGCCCAGCCAGAAGTCCGTGGACTCCCGGTTGTACATCAGGTACATGGTCCAGTCGTAGTCGTGGTGGTCGAAGTAGAACGAGATGGCAAAGCCGTCGAAGTTGCCGCCCGTGTTGCGGATCTCCGTGAGGAAGAGGTTGAAGTCCGGGTGCGACTCGTAAGCGAACTCGAAGTCGCCGCTGGACTGGTAGATACCCAACATGGCGTCGTAAAGCGGATCTCGTGCCGGGTTCGGGACGAAGTGATAGGTGCTCTTGATCGGCAGGTCCAGCCCCGTGGCTTCGAGCATCTTGTGCGCCTCTTCCGGGTTGTACTTCAGATACTTGCCGGCGTCACCCAGCGCGTCCGTCTTGGGGTCGAGCCACCAATCGTAGCCCGGGCCCGCGCGCGCGAAGTCAGCCACTTCTACCGGCAGGCCCTCGTCTTCGAACTTCTTCCGGTTGCTGGCATTGTCACCCCAGAGGTCGGAGTCCATGTTCATAGCCATCGCCTTGCGGACGCGGTCATCGTTCCACGGCGAGTCAGGCAGCCGGCCGAAGAAGATCGCACCGCAGCCCTTGGCAAAGTAGGGCCGCTGGTACATGACCATGTCCGGGTTGTTCTTTTTGAGGTTGAGGACGTCCTCCTGCACGGGCTGCGTCGAGAACGTCGTGAAGTCAAGAGCGCCGGCCGAAAGCTGCGAGAAAATCGTGGCAGGGTCCGTGATCGAGTAGATGTTCAGCTTGTCGGCGAAAGGCTCGCCGTCGCGGTCGTAGTAAGGATTGCGCTCCAGGAAGGCGTCGCCCGTAGGCCTCTCGTCCGGAATCCGCCAGGGGCCCGTTCCTCTCGCGATGCTCTTGGTTTCGTAGCCCCCGTCCGCCTCCTTCGGGTAGATAAAGGGGAAGAATGAGCTGCCCAGGTAAGCGAAGAACGGTGCCATGGGGAAAGCCAGATTCCAGCGCACAGTTTGGTCATCGATGGCCTCCACGCTGATCACCGGTGCGTCCGCAGCCTTGCTATTGGCGAGCTCGGGCGCTCTCGGGTTGGTCTCCTCGAAGCGCTTCCAGCTGTAGACCACGTCTTCAGCCGTGCTGACGCGGCCGTTGGTCGGCGGGCGGTCGTCGAACTTCATGCCGCGCAGCTTGAACGTGACCTGCAGGCCATCGGCGCTCTGCTCGTAGGACTCGGCGAACTCCGGCTCCCATTCGCCCTGGGGCGTGTCGTTGAAGGTACCGATCTTCGCCCGCATCAGCTGGCTGTGTGCCAGGTGGACAAGAGGGCTCCCGGCGCCGTTGCCACCCAACGACTGCTCCAGTGTCGCCGTGGCCACGTTGATCGGCGTGTTGATTTCGCCACCGCGCTTGCGGTCGCCGGAATCGTCCGTGGGATTGGCCAGAAGCCCGGATTGACCGGCCGAGCCCGATGAAGCGCCACCGCTGCTTCCACTGCTGCCACCGCTGCTGCTGCCCCCACTGCTTCCACCACTTCCGCCACCATCATCATCGTCGCCGCCACAGGCCGCGAGGAAGGCAGCGGCCGCGGCCACAGACCCCGTTGCCTTAATCGCGTGACGGCGGCTGATCCTGCTGTTCGTGAACTTGGCCCAATAGTTACTAGCCATTTGCTCCTCCTATGGCGATGACAAGTGGATTTCACTGTGCGGAATCCACTGCAGCACAATCCTAACCAGATGGAAGGACATGTCAATAGTCAGATTGCTTTCCGTTTTAGGTTATTTCCGCCCCGGCGAGGCATGAATCTGAGATCGAGTTTGGCTTGCCTTGACGGCGGCCATTCGTCCATCTAGGCTCTTCCGCACAGTGGAATGTGGGTCATGAGAGCAATATCGCCCCAACCAGGAGATCGGTCATGCAGTTGTTTGACACCAGGGTTCGATTCGCCGTTCAGGCAACGACCTCGCGCATCTCATTCGCGGACTACCTGGCTCATTGGCTGACCTGCGAGCGCCTAGGCTACGACGTCGCTTACGTGACAGACCATTTCGTCCTCAACTCACCCGAAACGGGCACTGCCACAGTCTTCGAAGGGCCGACTTTGCTCTCGGCCATGGCTGCCCACACTTCGCGAATGCGCTGCGGGCTCATGGTTGCCGGCAACACCTTCCGTAACCCCGGCGTCCTGGCGAAGATCGCCGTAACCCTGGACCACATCTCGGGTGGACGCCTTGAGCTTGGCATGGGATCCGGCCACACGCAGTTTGAGCACGAGCAGTACAACGTGCCGTTTTACACGCAGGGGCGACGAATCCGCATGCTCGGCGAATCGGCAAGAATCGTGCGTAGCCTGCTGGCTAACGCTCGGACGACCTTTGAGGGCGAGTACTACACCTTCACGGACGCGACCTGTGAACCGAAGCCGGTCCAAAGCCCGCTGCCTATCCTGATCGGCGGCATCGGCGAGCAGCTGTCGATGCGCGTCGTCGCCGAATCGGCCGACATCTGGAACAACTGGACCTCGCCGGACCTGGAGACCTACGAGCGGAAGCTGAGCGCTCTGCATCGTCACTGTGCCGACGTGGGCCGCAATCCGGACGACATTCGCAAGTCCATGCACATTAAGCCGCTCGTTGGCGAGACGCAGGCCGAGATCGATGAAAGGGTCCCGTCTGAGCCGAGGAACCGCTGGCAAGGGACACCCGAGCAACTCATCGAGCATCTGCTGGCGTTTGTGAACCTCGGCGTCAGCGATTTCGTCTTCATGCTCGACGCGCCGGGCGACATGCGCTCCCTGGAACTGATCGCGACGACGGTCGCACCAGAAGTCCGCAGTCAGGGCGAGAAGCTTCTGGCAGCGTCGCTCACAGCGACCTCCAGCGGCTGAGCCGGCATCGGGGCCACCTTCATCCGACCCGGTGGTAGTCACCGACTCCTCCCCGCGCCCGGGTTTGCCGCGGCCGCGACGCGCTACCTGCTAGGCTAACGCCCAGGGAGGCCTTCGCGATGAACGACCCGTCTTCGGCACAGTATCAGGTGACCTGCCAGTGCGGCTGGCGTGTTAAAGGTTCGAAGGACGCCGTGGTCCAGGCGGTGCAGAACCACGGCCGCGAAGCTCATGACGTGGATCTGACCGAGGAGCAGGTCATGGCGCAGGCGGTCCCATCCGAAGGACCGTAGGCTGGGCCCGAGCACACATGAAACCCAGCCCTGAAGATCTCCCCTCTCAGCACATCTACGGCCTGCCCGTACCGCTCTCAGAGCTACCGTGGTCAGCCGATTTCGTCATGCAGGCGATCGAGATACTCCCGGTCGCGCTGGATGAAGGCAACCTGATCTGCCTGACCCCGCAGCACGCCGATTCGTTCGTTGTCGGCTGGCCGGCCGGCGCTCAACCCGAGGACGTCGCGGCGACTGCGTTGAGCACGCTGGGCATCAAGCCAATCGTCCTCCATTCCACGTCGTGGCGTCATGCCGGCGGTGAGGTGGTCCTCACCTATCTCGCCGTGGTAGAACCCGGCGTGGTCCCGGAGTCCTGGGCTCGCGAGCCGGTTTCGCACGCTGAGCTGGCCCGCGGCGACGCCACCGCGCCGCCGTCAGCCATCGGCGTCGCGCAGGTGCTCGAACATGCCTTACGTCATCTCGCCTGGCTCGTCGCCGAGGACGAGGTGATCTCCGGGACGTTGCCGGGATGGAAAACGCACCTTCAGGGCTACGTCCCCGAGCCCTTCCGCGCCTTCGGCCCGCCGGCCTGAACGTCGTCATCTGCTGGGGCGTAGCTCACGTTCACGAAACGTAGGTCAACAGCTCCGCTTTGCGCTCAGGCGAGGTGAAGGACGCCTCGATACCGTTGCGTGCGAACTGGCTCAGGTCGTCCTCGGAAAAGCCCATCGCCATCGCGATGGCGTACTCGCGGCCGATCGTCGTGTCGAACATCACCGGGTCGTCTGAACACAGCGTCACCTTCACACCGGCATCGAGGAACCGCCGGATCGGGTGGTCCTCGTACGACATCACGGCACCCGTGACGACGTTCGACGTCAGTGAGACCTCCACGACGATGCCGCGCCTTCTCAACTCATCGAGCAGACCGGGGACTTTGTAGGCCTGCGTCCCGTGACCAATTCTCGTCAGGCCGGGCAGCTCGAGCATCCGCACAAAAGTCTCTGGCTCGAACTCACCCTCATGACACGTCACGCCGAGGCCCACGTCCGCAGCCCGCCGCGCTAGCGCGCTCAGCGTCTCGTAGTCCCAGAAGCGATACTCCGGGTAAAGGTCGATGCCGGCGATTCCCTCGCCGGCGCGCGCCAGCGTATAGCGCGCTACGGTCTCGACCAGGGTCGCGTCGCGCGTCAGAGCCCAGGCGATAATCGGTTCGGCGCGAAATCGTGGATGGCGCGCCTGCACCCGTCGTTCTGCGGCTCGGAAGCATGTCAGGAAGTGCGGAAACAGCGGCCATCCGCCGCCGACACGTATCTCCGCCAGGACGGAGCCCGCTGCGGCCTCCTCCTCCATCAGCACCTCGAAAAGCGCTTCGACCTGGTCGGGTTGCTCGTAAAACTCGCTAAGGACCAGGCCGGTCAGGACGTTGCAGCGCTGGTTCAGCTCACGGTTCAGGGCCAGGAGTCGTTCGAGCCCCGGCGCTGTATCCCGCATATACCGCTCGACCAGGTCGCGGTGGTTCGTGCGGTCCCGGCCACGGCGTCGCTCAATCGCTTGCAGCAGACGGCCGGTCGACTCGGCGTGCACGTGCAGGTCGGTCTTGACCAGGTGTCGGACCTTCGCCTCATCGATCTCGGGTGAGTACCGATCCAGCCCCGCCATAGCCGGAGCTTACCATCGCCGCTCCGCTGGCTCGTAGAGTCGCAGCGCATGAAGCCGGTCCGTCGTCAGGCCGGCGAGAGCTTGCGCGCCAGCAGCGTGGAGACCGCCAGCGAGAGCGTCCCCACCAACAGACCGATCAGCACCCCTACAGCCAGGCTGCCGGAGAAGTACGCCGCGATGAAGGCCAGCGACCCGCCCTGCATCAGCGCGCTGAGCAGGAAAACCCGCAGCCTCGGCCCCATCGCATCGCCGGCGTCTTCCGCAAGAGCAACGCCTTGCCCGCTGGTGGCGGCCTCTTTGCCGCTGGCGTGTCCGGGAAAGATTCTGCTGCCTGCGCGGTCGATTAAGCTAACCAGGAGGGCGCCGAAGCCCAGGGTCAGAAAGGCGACGAGCATCCAGGTACCATCGAAGGTGCCGTCAACCAGCAGCAATGCCAGGGCAACGCCAACCCCAGCCACCAGCCCGGCCCCCGCTAACTTCGCGTTGAAAGTCGCCTCGGTCTTCATCGAAGTCTCGTAAAGCAGTATCGGCAAGTTGCGACCGAGACAAAACGCCGCCGCCAGAGACATCGCTGCCCGGCCGGGATACGTTTCGCGGTGCCCGCTAGCAGACTTGCTGGCAGCTAGTGCGTGCCCTCGCGTTGTAGCACGGTCGGCATACCCTGCATGCCGCGCAGCATATTGATCTCGCCGCGGTGGCCGTTGAAATGGCCGAGCATGTGGAGCGAAATGCCCTGACCGATGGTCTCGATCCCGCCGTCTCGGCGCTGCCTCTCGCTCTGAAGGTCTTCGTCCGTGATCGAGCTCAGGTACTCCTCGGTCTGCTTCCAAACCGCTTCCTGATACGCGCGAAAGGCGTCGATATCCTCGATCCTGATCTCGCTGGCCTCATCGTCCGACATGCCCGTCCCCATTCCTTCGAATGGCAGGCCTGTGCGGTTCGCCCAGTCCTCATTCCAGACCTGGGGCGCTTGCCTGGAACGCGCATTGATGATCAGGTCCTCAATGCGCGCCGTGTGCCAGAGACACCACGCGATCGAGTGGCTGCCGTGTTCCGGCACGAAATGCAGCTGCTTCGGCGTGCCGTTGCAAGCATCCGCCAGCGCGCGGTGAGCAAACGACAGGCTGTTTCTGATGAAATCGACCGTTTCCATACGCCCTACCTCGAAATTGGTCCCTCAACGCAGGCAACTCTAGCGGGATCGAGCGGCACGCGGCAAGGACGAAGTCGGCGCTGCACTCCAGCGCCTGTATCTCTCTCCCCGCCGTGATATGCTGACCTTGCTACGCACGGGGTGGTCCTCCGGAGACACGGTGGGCCTGAGATCAAACCCGTCGAACCTGATCCGGGTAATACCGGCGGAGGAAGGCGCGTGGTACCGCAGTCCAGTCTGCGCGCACCTTCTTTCCGCTCGCATCGCCCCGATGAGGAATGCGTAGCGGGGGACTTGTGCACACACCGAAACCGCACCGCCTACTGTTTCTCGCAACCCTGTTAGCCGCGCTAACGCTCCTCGTCGCCTGTAGCGGCGACGACGATGAAGCCGCCTCGGGCGAACCCGTGACCATCAAGTTGCAGCTCGACTGGACGCCCAACACCAACCACATCGGCATCTACCTGGCGCTGGCGAAAGGCTGGTACGAAGAAGCGAACCTGAATGTCGACATCCTGCCCTTCGTCGACGCAAGCCCGGACACGCTCATCGCCAACGGCAACGCCGACATCGGCATCAGCTTCCCCGCCAGCGTGATCTACTCGCGCGCCGCCGGCCTCGACCTCGTCAGCGTCGCCGCCATCCTGCAGAGCAATCCAACCGAGCTCGCCGTCCTCGCCTCCAGCGACATCCAGAGTCCGAAAGACTTCGACGGCAAGACTTACGCCGGCTTCGGCCTCCCCTACGAGGAGCCTCAGATCCGCACCGTCGTGATCCAGGACGGCGGCACGGGAGACTTCGACGTCGCAACGCTGAACACCTTCGCCTACGAGGCCCTGTACAACGGCGACGCCGACATCACCGAGATCTTCACCACCTGGGAAGGCATCGACGCGAAGCTGCGCGGCATCGAGCTGCGCACGTTCCGCTATGACGACTACGGCATGCCCGACTTCCACGGCGTCGTCCTGGTCGCAAGCGGCTCGGCCCTCGAGGGCGAGAAGGCCGGCGCCATCCGGCGCTTCCTCGAGGTGACTCAGCGCGCCTACGAGTACGCGGCGCAGGACCCGGACAGGGCGGCCCAGGAGTTCATCGACTACCTGCCTGACGTCTTCCCCGACGCTCCACTGGTCATCGAATCGACGCAGCGGCTGGAGCCCTACTTCGTCGAGGGCGGCGAGCGCTGGGGCGTCCAGGACGCCGATAGCTGGAACGCCTACGCCACGTGGTTCATCGACCAGGGTCTCGTCACGGACGGCGACGACAAGGTGGTCGAGAACCTCTCTGACCTCGGCACGCTGTTCACCAACGACCTGCTGACGGCGAATTAGCAGCGTGAGTCACAAGATCGGTACGAAATTCGCGCCTACCTTGAGCCGGGTTAGCGGGGGCGCGGCCCATGCGCGGGGGGCGTGGGGGGTGCCCCCCCAGTTGTTCCTGCTTAACTCGAGCGGAGCACACCAGCGCGCTAGCGCGCAGGATGCGCAGCGGTCCTCGCCGGGGCTTCTCGCCTCACGTCACTAGGATGGCTGCTTCCGTGCCGCTGCTGCGAGTCAACAGCGTCGACAAGACTTTCGAGGGGCGCCACCCGCTCGAAACGTTGCGCGATGTCTCTCTATCCGTCGAGGCGGGAGACTTCGTCGCAATCGTCGGGCCCTCCGGCTGCGGCAAAAGCACCCTCTTCAACCTGATCGCCGGCATCGAGCCCGTCAGCGCCGGCGAAATCGCCCTGCGCGGCGACCCAAACCCGGAGGGCCGCTGGCTCAGCTGTGGCTACATGTTCCAGCAAGACCTCCTCTTCCCCTGGCGCAGCGTGCTGGACAACGCCGCACTCGGCCTGGAGGTCTCCGGCGTCTGCAGCCGTAGCGAGGCCCGCCGCCGCGCCCGCGAGCTGCTGCCGCGCTTCGGCCTCGAGGGCTTCGAGGCGCACCGGCCCGCCGAGCTCTCGGGCGGCATGCGCCAGCGCGTCGCCCTGCTGCGCACGCTGCTGCTCCAACGGCCCCTGCTGCTCCTGGACGAACCGTTCGCCGCGCTCGACGCGCTGACCCGGCGCGAGCTGCAGGACTGGCTGCGCGACACCTGGACCTCCGGCAGCGAAGCCGCCCTGCTCGTCACCCACGACGTTCGAGAGGCGATCTACCTCGCGAACCGCGTCTACGTCATGAGCGGCCGTCCCGGCAGCATCGTCGCCGAGGTCGAGGTGCGGCAGCATGACGGGCCGCCACCGGACGCCCTCGCGCTTGCCAGCCTCGAAGAACGCGTCATGTCTGCGCTGCACCTCCAGGGAGCCACGGCGTGAGGTTCGGCAGCGGCAGCCGCGCCGCCAGCGCTGTCCCGGACGAGACCTACGCGACGCCCGCCACGCGGCAGGTCCGCGACGACGGTAACCCGGTCCGAGACCTCTTCGAGCGGCTGGGGCGCTTCGCTTTCAACGCCCTGCCGCCCCTGGCAGTCCTCGTCAGTCTGTTCGCGGCATGGGAGATATACGTCGCCGCTTCGGGCATCAGCCGCGTCACGTTGCCGCCCCCCAGCCACATCCTCGAGGCCAGCTGGCGCAATCGCGACCTGCTCTGGGGTCACTCGCTCGTCACATTGAAGGAGACCGTTCTTGGGCTCGGCCTCAGCATCGTTGTGGCCATCGGCCTGGCCCTGCTGATCGACGCATTCGCCCCGGTGCGGCGCGCTCTCTACCCGCTGCTCGTCGGCTCGCAGACGCTGCCGGTTGTCGTCATCGCGCCACTGATCATCTTCTGGTTCGGCTTCGACCTCACGCCGAAGATCCTCGTCGTCACGCTGTACACGTTCTTCCCGATCACCGTCGCCTTCGCCTCCGGCCTGGCGGCGACGAGCGAGGAAGCGCTTGTCCTGATGCGGACCCTCGGCGCCGGCCGGCTCAAGACGCTGGCCCTGCTCAAAGTCCCGCAGGCGACGCCCTACCTCTTCACCGGCCTGCGCATCAGCGTCACCTACGCCATGATCGGCGCCGTCTTCGCCGAATGGAGCGGCGCGCGCGAGGGCCTGGGCATCTACATCCTGCAGATGAAGAACTCGTTCCGCACCGACATGGTGCTGGCCGCCGT
>DASTLN010000225.1:0-14462 GCA_035714925.1 Dehalococcoidia bacterium
GCCGGGTTCCCTGAGGACCTGCCGCCCGAGATCATGACGGACGTGTTCCGCGGCGGCGCCGACAAGGTCGCGGAGGCGGGCGGGATCATCGCCGGCGGACACACGGTGATCGACGCGGAGCCGAAGTACGGGCTGTCGGTCATGGGGCTGGTGCATCCGAAGCAGGTGATGTCGAAGGAGGGGGCTCGGCCGGGCGACGCGCTGGTGTTGACGAAGGCGCTGGGCACGGGCCTGATCCTGACCGCGGCGAAGCGGGACCTCGTGGAGCAGGCGCATCTCGACGCCGCGGTTGCCAGCATGCTCACGCTGAATCGCCACGCTTCGCACCTGGCGCGCGAGGCAGGGGCTCACGCCGTAACAGACGTCACGGGATTCGGGATACTGGGCCACGCGCTTGAGGTTGCGGAGCACAGCCGGGTTCGCATCGTCCTGCGTAGCGGCGAGTTGCCGTTGCTGCCGGGCGCGCTGCAGTACGCCATCGATGGCGTCGACTTCGGCGGCGTCAACCGCAATCGGGAGTACCTTGAGCCTCGCATCGAGGGGTTGGACGGCGTTTCGGCGGAGATGCAGCGCCTGCTGCTCGACCCGCAGACGTCGGGTGGGCTGCTGATTGCGCTGGAGGCAGCGAAGGCCGTTGCGCTGGTCGAGGCGCTGCAGGGCGACGGGCTACCGGCGGCGGTTGTCGGCGAAGTGCGCGAGGGTGCGGGGCTGGTCCTGGGGGGTTAGGGGCAGAGGCCTCCGCAGGTGGAGCCGTCGGGGACGAGACGCCCCCTGCCCGCACGCCACGCCGGCACTGAGGGAAGCTCCGCGCGAAAATAACGCAGCGCCGCCGACCCGGCAGCGCCTCGTACCCCACTTGATACTCGGCCTGCACCGGTGTGATGCGAAGGGCTGAGGTAACGCGGGCTGGCGCTCTCAAACCCGGCGCAGGAGGCGTTCGTCGCCGCGGCGCATGGTGACGTGGCGGCGGTCCAGCTCCTCGAGGAAGGGCTGGACGTAACGGCGGGAGCTGCCGAGCAGGTCGCGCACCTGACCCATCGTGATCGTCTCCTGCGTCCCTAGCGCGGCGATGACCTTCGCCGTCATCTCGTCGAAAGCTTCACGCGTGAAGGCGATGCCGCCGAAGTCGACAATGCGGCCCGTATCTACGAGGTACGCCACGACATCCTCCGACGGCCGGCCTTCGTTAGGCGGTGAGTAGGGGTCTGATCGCAGGGCGGCGAGGAAGGCGTCGGCGGCTTGTTGTTGCGCCGGCGAGAGCCGCGGCGTCCAACCCGGCATCGCGACGGCGCCACCCGTGTCGGTGACGTCTTCACGGGCGGCCATGACCTCCAGCGCCGCGGCGAAGAGGCGCTGTGGCAGGCCGAGACGGCTGCGCAGCTCCTCGCGGCCCATGCCGGCGCGCAGCGGGTTCTGCTTGAGATACGCCTCGACGGCGGACTGCGTCGCGAGGCGCAGGCGCTCGAAGCCGCCCGCCGTGTACGCGGTCCGCGAGTCGCCGTCTCCGAGGAGGACGATGCGGCCGGTGCTGACCAGCGCGCCGACGGCGTCCGCCGCGGCGGTGGCGGGGAGGTCGGTCCTCGTGAGGACGCCGCGCAGCTCCGCCGGCTCGGCGGCGGCGATGGCGGCGTAGACAGTCTCAGCGGGGTCGCCGGTCTGCTGGCGCTCCAAGGCGGCGATGACGCCGGGACGGCGCCGGGGGTGGCGTTTCGCCTGCGTCTCGACGATGACGCCGCCGCCCAGCGTGTCATTGGCGTCGCGGATGATGAAGCGGTCGCCTTTGAGTACGGCGGTTGGCTTGTAGAGGCGCAGCTGCGCCCAGGTTTCGTCTCCGGGTAGCAACTCGTCCAGATCGAGCAGCCGCAGACGCGCCGGGGCCTCCGCCGCGAGGCTGTGGAAGGTGACGTTGAGGTTGTGGCGCAGCGGGCGGCCGAGCGACCCGAGGGCCTTGAGGCGCACGTCGACGGCTTCGGAGGGCCGCAGCCAACCCGGGGTGGTGACGACCTGGCCGCGCGACAGCTGGTCGGGCTCAACATTCGCGAGGTTGGCGGCGGTGCGCGTGCCGGGCTCCGACTGATCGACCTTGCTGCGGTGCGTCTGGATGCCGCGCAGGCGGCTGCGCAGCGTCGTGACGTGACCGCCCTCGACGGCGGGGACGATTTCGACTTCCTGGCCGGTGCTGAGGGTGCCGTCGATCAGCGTGCCCGTGACCACCGTGCCGAAACCGGCGATGGTGAAGACGCGGTCGATGGGCAATCGAGGGCGGCCGAGGTCGCGCTTGGGCTGCGTTTCGGCGAGGCGCTGCTCGATGACGGTGAGCAGCTCGTCGAGGCCGTCCCGGCTGACGGCAGAGCAGCGGACCAGCGGCGAGCCTTCCAGCGTCGTGCCCTTGACGACGTCCTCTACATCCGCCGCGACGAGGTCGAGGAAGCCGGGCTCGACGAGGTCAGACTTGGTGACGACGAGGACGCCGCGCTGCACGCCGAGGAGATCGAGGATGGCGAGGTGCTCGCGCGTCTGGGGCATGACGCCTTCATCGGCCGCGATGACGAGGAGGGCGAGGTCGATGCCGCCGACGCCGGCGAGCATGTTCTTGATGAAGCGCTCGTGGCCGGGGACGTCGACGATGCTGACCTCGGTACCGCCGGGCAGGCGCAGCCAGGCGAAGCCGAGGTCGATGGTCATGCCGCGGTCCTTTTCCTCCTGGAGACGGTCGGGGTCGATGCCGGTGAGGGCCTGGACGAGGGCGGACTTGCCGTGATCGACGTGGCCGGCGGTGCCTATGACGAACATGGGATTATCTTAGGGGAAGTTAGAATTGTCCTCGAAATGGATGTGGCTGGGCTACGTGAGCAAGCATGTGTGGCGCTTTTCGCACCGCGGCGAGGGATGTTGGGACGCTACTTGTGCGGTCAGCGAGTGGGCGTTGATGGCTGCTTTGAGTTCGCCATCTTCTTCAGCGCGTCGTCTACTTCTTCGCGGGTAGGGATCGGTATCTCTGACCCTTTTTCGGTCTTTTTCTTGCGGTCCGGCTTCTGGTTGCCGCTCATACGTTGAGGATACCTCATGGTTGGTCATCTCGCGGGAATCGATTCCAAACTGAAGCGGGCTAAGAAGCACATCACTGACCTCAAGGAGGCGACGGATGCCTTCAGGGACAGTGAGCCATACGAGCTTTTCACCTATGACGATGCCGATAGCGGCGATCTGGTTGTAGCCGTCCACGTCCATGGCACCCTCGACCCCAATCTGAGTGCGCTCGTTGGTGACGCTCTCAACAATCTCAGATCGCCACTCGACTACCTCCTCCACGAACTCACCGGCGGCAAGGGGAACGACCATGTAAGTTTCCCCATCAGTCAAACGGAGGCTGGATTCAAATCCAACCTCAAAGGACTCCCGCGAATGGACAAAAGAGCGATGGACATGCTCCGTGCGACCAACGCATACAAGGGAGGGAGTGGCCACGGATTCTGGCAACTCCACCAGGTCAACAGAAGAGAGAAACATCGCCACGTCATGCCTGTTGGCGCCGCCCTGCTCTCGCGAGAAGAATTGCGTATGACTCGGCCTACTATTCCCGTCGGTTCGTCCGGGCCGCCCCGAATCTTCCGTATCCCCTTCGCTGTCCCGACTGAGGTCATTTTCCCGCTGGAAGAGGGCACGATACTCCACCGCATCTCCGCCGCCGAGCGGAAGCGTCGGCCCCGTGATTGGTCGGAAGTGAACGTGCAGAACAAGTTCACTTTCGGCGTAACGTTTGGAGAGAACGAGATTCTTCGAGGTGAGCCGCTCGTTAAAACGCTTGCTGACTTCTACAAGCTCGTTGATGGCACCATCAAGCCATTCAGGCCGCTCCTCAGTTAGTTTAGCGTTCGCATCGCGCCCTTTGATTATTCGTTAACAAAAGTCACCTTGTACCGTGAAGGGCCAGCATCGTAGTTTGGCGATGGTATGGAGCAGGTGAAGTTCATTGGCCTCGATTCGGAGAGGCTGGCGACGATGCTGAAGGCGCTGTCGCATCCGGTGCGTCTGGAGATCGTGCAGATCCTTTCTGACTCCGGCGAGGCGAATTGTGTCGACTTCACGCGACACGCGCCGGGCTGGCGCAGTCGACCGTGTCGGAGCATCTGCGTGTGCTGAGGGAGGCGGGGCTGATCAAGCAATGCGGCCCGGGACCGCGGTCCGGGTACTGCATCGACAAGGAAGCGCTGGTCTGGCTGAAGCAAACGGTGGTGGCGATATGATCTCGATTACGACGCTGTTCTCGCGCCGCGAGCCGCCGCTGCTGGGTGTGCCACTGCCAAACCGGCTGCTGGCCGAGATGATCGGCACGGCGCTGCTCGTCATCTTCGGGCCCGGCTCGGCCGTGATCTCGGCCTACCAGGACGGGGCGATCACGCTGGAGGGCATTGCGGCGGCCAACGGGATCATCATCATGGTGCTGATCTACTCGGTGGGGCACGTCTCCGGGGCGCACTTCAACCCGGGCGTGACGATCGCTTTCGCGCTGTTCCGTCACTTCCAGCCGCGCGAGGTGGCGCCTTACATCGCCGTGCAGTTCTTTGGCGGCATCATCGGCGCCGGGATACTGTGGGCGCTGTTCGGCGATGCGTTGAAGAGCGGCGTGACGATGCCTTCCGGCAGCGTCGCGCAGGGCATCGGCATGGAGATTGTGCTGACGTTTCTGCTGATGTTCGTGATTACGGCGGTGGCGACGGACGTCCGCGCCGTGGGAGCCGGGGCGGCGATCGCCATCGGGTCGGCCGTTGGGCTGGACGTGCTGATCGGCGGGCCGATTACGGGCGGGTCGATGAACCCGGCGCGCAGCCTGGGGCCGGCGTTCGTTTCGGGGGAGATGGACGACCTCTGGATCTACCTGATCGCGCCGCCGATCGGGGCGATTCTTGGGGCGTTTGCGTACACGGTGGTGCGCGCAGACCATCACGAGCCATGAGTCGGCTGTTACGCTTCTCAGGCTAATAAGTTACGGGCCGGTGGCCTTCTGGAGTCTTTTGCTTGGTCTGATACTACGTCTCATTGATAGATTTATTCATAGCCTCGAGGACAAATCGAGCCCGGACGGAAAGAGACTCCGGACTCGGTAGCCGCTGGAAAGCATCCGCGTCTAGCCAGACTGTCACTTCGTCTCCTCCCTTCGAGATATGAAACACGGCGTCACCATCGGAATCGAGATGGCTGAACTCAAGGTTGACCTCGGGATATGCAGCCTCAAAAGAGGCGAACAATGTCCCAGCATCC
This sequence comes from Dehalococcoidia bacterium, assembly GCA_035714925.1. Taxonomy (GTDB): domain Bacteria; phylum Chloroflexota; class Dehalococcoidia; order DSTF01; family WHTK01; genus WHTK01. The sequence goes on from DASTLN010000225.1 coordinate 5,263, forward strand.
TCATAAAGCCACTCACTTGAGCCTAGATACTTCTGGCGGAGCCGCTCTTCTCGCTCAGTCTCCTCAAGTTGCCTAGCCACGCGGCGTTGTTGTCGAGGACTTAACTGCGAACCAATTCGACGAAGTAGCGGTGGCTCGGGACGACTACCGACAACCATCTGTTCCAAGCGGGCCAAGATGGATTCGAGTTGTCCTATTGCTTCCGGGGAGATGGTCGGCGTGGGACTGATAGACGATTCCTCCTCTGGTTTATGGTCCTTGGCTACAGTGGTCCATTCCTTGGCGACGGCATCTATTAAGACCTGCGGAATCTTCATCCCAAGCTGAGCCCCGACCTTGCCTAGAAGTTCGCCGAAATTCTCGAAGCTGAGCCCATCGTACGATTGGAAGTTGCTGAGAGGACTCGGGACTTCATTCTGGGCGAGCCCCACCCGGACCACAACGATTGCATGCGGACAGGTCGCCTTGCCGATCCCGGCCTCCCAGTAGATCCAAGGTCGCGTAATCGAGTGTGGAGTAGCCAGGACCCAAACGGACTCAGCGCGGGCCAGCTGAGAATGGATTTCGTTGTACCACTCGTCTCCGGGCATGAGTCCCCCAGTGGGACTTGGGTCGGAGGAAAAGTAGGCGGTAACCACGCCGGAAAAGGCGTCCTCGATAGCGCTGCGAAGATTCGACACGAGCGCTCGATCCGCATGTGTATGGCTAATGAATACCAATCTGGAGGGCGTGGCCTCCTGCATGAGATCGGGCTTTCCGGATAGAGGCTTCTGCGATGTTTCGCTCATTATTCTGGCAAAGTAAGGCAGCTACCGACAATTCGTCAACACTCGGCAAGGAACATGTCGGGAGCACCTCAAGCTTGCGGCACTGCGCTGGCTTGGGAGAGTTGAACTGCGGCCGCTGTTACGCCCCAACCTCGCTGCCTTGTAAGCTACGGGCGGGAGTGGATGGGGCCCGGTGGCTTCTGCGGTCTTCAAAATCGTTGTTTCGGCACCTGCGTGTTGAAAGGAGGGTTCGACTCCCTCGCACTCCCGCCACCCTGCTGGGAACAAGGAACAGGGAACAAGGAACAGGGAACAGGGAGCCAAACAGGTTGCGCTTGTAGCGTTGACAGGGCGCGTTGCCGGGGCCAAGATTGCGCCACTCTTCAAGCACGGCGTATTCGAGCACTTGAACCCGAGGTGACGATTTGAAGAACCTGCTCGTCCTTGGCGGAATCATCGCGGCTATCGCATTGTTTCTCATCCTGTTCACGGGCGGCGGCGGCGATGGCGATGATGATTCGGCCGCCGACGCGGACGTTGTAGTCGACCTCGAGATCATGATGGACGGCCCGACGGGTCCGACCGGCACGGACTACATGTTCACGCCGGCGACGTTCACCGTGCCGGCGGGCCAGGAGTTCACGGTCCGTCTCGTGAATGTCGCCACGCAGGCGCACCGTTTCCGCATCGGCGCCATCGTGGACAGCAACCCGATTGCGGTTGGGGAGTCGAAGGTCGTGAGATTCACGCTAACGGAGCCGGGCACGGTACAGTTCTTCTGCCCGATTTACGGCCCGCAGGCGATGTCCGGCGAGATAACGGTCGAGTAGCCGCCCCGCCGCCCCGGACCCCAGGAACAAAAGGGAACCGAGGGAACAAAGGGGACATTACGAGGGGCGTCAACTTCTCGTGAATTGTTCCTTCGGTTCCCTTTGTTCCCTTTGTTCCTGGCTGGGTGGTGAGGGGCGGCTAGGCCACGTGGCGGTGGGCGTACTCCTCACCGAGGATGGCGACCTGGAAGCCGTCGCAGATGCGCTCGAAGCTGAGCGGCATCGCGGGATAGGACGCCAGCAGTAGCTCTTTCGACCCCTGACCTGACGTGCAGCCTTCAACCGTGGCGCGCTGGACGACCGTGCCGCCGACCTTCTCGGCGTAGCGCGCGGCGATCTCGAAGTAGATACCGGCAGCGAGGCGCTTGCCCATGTGGTGGTCGTAGTGGCTTATGGCGGGCGAGATACTGAGCTCGATGCCGTCGTTAACGATGTGTACGGTGACCGTGGCGGCTTCCTCCGGCACGTCGCGCTCCCAACGGGTCGCGAGGTCAGGGCGCTCCGGCGTGAAGTAAACCGGCTTGAACTGGCCGATCGTCAACGTTGCGCGTACCAGCTCAGGGTCGAGCGGCCGGACGACGGTACGACAACACATCTCAGCGGTCCCCGGCCGTCAGCATCCGAATGCCGAAGACGAAGAGCAGGGCCGCGAACAGCCATGTTTTCACGGGCAAGTGGCGCGTCGTCTCGGAGCGAGCTTCGGGGTTAGCATCTGACATAACGTTACCTCACACGAAGAGTCTGCCTCTTCAACGAAGCTAGCAATCAGGCGTTACCCTCAGATTTGCCGGTGAGAAGTCGTAGAATCGATAACGATGACGAACCAGTACCGCCGCCTGCCGTCCGTCGACCGCGTCCTGGCGGACGAAGCGCTGCAGCGCGCCGCCGTCGAGGTCGGCAGCGCGGCGGCGACCGAGGCCGTGCGCGCCGAGCTGGCGGAGCGGCGAGCGGCCCTACAGAACGGCGGCGCCGACGTCTCCCTGGCGTCGATCGCGAACGCGGCTGCCGAGCGTGCCTACGCGTCGTTGCGCGCCAGCCTGCGGCCTGTGATCAACGCGACGGGCGTGATCATCCATACGAACCTGGGACGCGCGCCGCTGTCGGACGCGGCGATAGGGGCGATGAGCGCGGTCGCGCGCGGCTACAGCAACCTCGAGTTCGAGCTGGATGCGGGAGAGCGGGGCAGTCGCTACGACCATCTCGAAGCGCTGCTCTGTCGCGTCACCGGCGCGGAGGCGGCGATCGCCGTCAACAACAACGCCGCGGCGCTGCTGCTGGCGCTATCGGCGCTGGCGGAGGGACGCGAGATCGTGATCTCGCGCGGCCAGCTGGTCGAGATCGGCGGCGGGTTCCGGATACCGGACGTGATGGCGCAGAGCGGCGCGCGTCTGGTCGAGGTGGGGACGACGAACCGCACCTACGTCCGGGACTACGAGGAGGCGATCGGCGAGGGGACGGTGGCGCTGATGCGGGTGCATAGCAGCAACTTCCGCGTCGTGGGTTTCGTGGAGTCGGCGTCGCTGGAGGACCTGGCGGCGCTGGCACACTCGCGTGGCCTGTTGTTGCTGGACGACCTCGGCAGCGGCTGTCTGCTCGATACGCGGGTCTACGGACTCAGCGAAGAGCCGACGCCGCAAGACAGCATTCGCGCCGGCGCCGACCTGGTCATGTTCTCCGGCGACAAGCTCCTGGGCGGGCCGCAGGCGGGCGTCGTCGTGGGCAAGAAGGAGCTTATCGCGAAGCTGCGGCGGCATCCGCTGGCGCGGGCGCTGCGCATGGACAAGGCCAGCATCGCCGGACTCAACGCGACGCTGCTGCATTACGCGAAGGGCGAGGCGGAGCGCGAGGTGCCGGTCTGGCGCATGATCGCCGCGCCGCTGACCGAGATCTCTGCCAGGGCCCGCCGCTGGGCGCGTCTCATCGGCGAGGGCGCGACGTTGGTCGATGGCAGGTCGATGATTGGCGGCGGCAGCCTGCCGGAGGAGAGCCTTGCGACGAGGCTAGTCGCCGTGCCGGCGGCGGGCGGCGCGGCGCTGGAGGCGCTGGCGAAGCGGCTGCGCCAAGGCGAGACGCCGGTGGTGGGGCGCATCGAGGACGGGCGGTTGTTGCTGGACCCGCGCACCGTGGCGAGCCGTGACGATGCGGCGGTGGTGAGGGCGGTGAAGGCGGCGCTTGCGGGGTAGACCCTGAGACGGGGCGTTGAAACCTCACCCCTAGCCCCTCTCCGTCGACGGAGAGGGGAACACGTGGTCGGACGATGGGACGAGAAGATCAGGAAGGCGATCGTTGGCGGACAACGCCTGCTGCGTGGACGGCGCTGCGAGGGGCTGCCAGAGCGAATCGCCACGGGGAAACGCTTGCGGAGCGTGTTCTTTGGAAACGGTTGCGTGGTTCACGGCTAGGCGTCCGATTTCGGCGTCAGCATGCCATTGGCTCTTACATCGTCGACTTCTATGCGGCCTCGACCAAGCTCGTGGTTGAGGTTGATGGAGAGATACATAGAAACCAAATCGAGGCAGCTCGGGTCAGGGATGAGTATCTTGGTACGGCGGGATTGAAGGTCCTACGGTTTACCAATGCGGAAGTCATCAACCAAACGGACACTGTTGTCTCAAGAATACAGGCCGAGCTTTGAGCCTCCCCTCTCCGTCGACGGAGAGGGGAGTGAGGGGTGAGGTCGAGCGTCGCGGCGTACAATACGCGGCAGTTAGTCAGACAAGGAGCGGCCGATGATCCTGCTCAATCCGGAGGGTTCGTCACAGGAAGGACGCGAGCTTCTGGCGCCGCGGCCCGGAAGTTTGGACGGCAAGACGCTGGGTTTGCTGAGCAACTCCAAGCTGAACGCGGACGCCGTGCTGTACGCGATTGGCGAGTTGCTGTCGGAGCGCTACGGCGTTAAGGAGATCGTGCATCGCACCAAGCCGAGCTTTTCGTTGCCGGCGCCGGACGCGACGTTCGCTGAGATGGTGGAGGGGTGTGACGTCGTTTTGGCCGGCGTCGGCGATTGAGGGAGCTGCAGTGCGGCCAGTGTGGCCGACGCAACCCTGTTCGAGAAACGCGGCGTACCGACGGCGTGCGTGATCACGCATCAGTTCACGCGAGCCGGCAACGCGATGGCGCGCCGTAATGGCTATCCAGACTACAAGTACGCGATGGTGCCGCATCCGATCGGTAACCTGAAGCCGGAGCAGATCAAGCAGCGCGCCCTGGAGGTGCTGCCGCAGGTGATCGAGATCCTCGGGCTCGAGTAGGAGAGCGCTTGTGACGACGTGGTCCGTCGAAGACCTGACCTTCGAAGACGTGCGCAAGGCGCGCGACGCGATGGAGTACTACTTCGCGCAGGGCTGGACAGACGGCCTGCCTGTCGTGCCGCCGGTCGAGGAGTTCGTGGCCGAGATGCTGGCGCAGACGGACCGCGGCGCGGACGACGTGCTGCTGGTGCAGCATCACCTGAACCGGACCTGTAGCGTGCGCCAGGCGGCGATCAACGCCGTGATGGCGGGTTGCAAGCCGGAGTACTTCCCGGTGCTGCTGGCGGCGCTCGACGCGTTGAAGGGTATCGATTCGGGCGGCGGGTTGCTGCAGAGCACGACGGGCCAGGCGACGATGGTCATCGTCAACGGACCGGTGCGCAACGCACTGGGGATCAACTACCTCGAGAACATCCTGGGGCCGGGCGACCGGATCAACTCGACGCTGGGGCGGGCGATGCGCCTGATCATCATGAACGTGCTGGGTGTGAAGCCGCACGAGTTCGACCAGAGCACGCAGGGCACGCCGTGCAAGTACGCCTTGTTCATCGGCGAGAACGAGGAGGACAGCCCGTGGGAGCCGCTGCACGTCGAACGTGGCTTCGACGCCGATGCCAGCACGGCGACGATCCAGATGGTGCGCTCCGACCTGCACGTCGAGCATCGCAGCACGCAGGTACCGGAAGAGATCCTGATGACGATCGCGGACTCGATGTCGTATGCCGGGGCGATCTACGAGGCGCCGCCATACAACCTGAACTCGTGCTGCGTCGTGCTGATGGGGCCGGAGCACGCCAACATCGTGGCGAGCAAGGGTTGGTCGAAGCAGGACGCGAAGCAGTTCCTTTGGGAGCACTGGGGTAGGACGAAGGCGCAGCTCACGAGCTTCGGTAAGACGATCGGTTTGGAGAACGAGCCGGACGACGCTTTCATCCACAACGCCCGCGGACCGGACTCGATCATGCTCGTCGTCTCTGGTGCGCCGAACGCCGGCGTGTCGACAGTGCTGCCGAACTTCTCGCCAGGGGATGAACGCGTAAAGCGCAACTTCACGGCGGTGGTTTGAAGATGGGGGACACCCCCATGCCCCCGCTGAAGGGCTGGCGGCAGCGTGTTCAGGGTATTCAGTTCTCGACGAATCCTGGACACTGGTCTTGAGGCCCGGGATTCGTTAGCGTAGTCACACCCTCGCGCCTCGAGTAGCCTCGAAGGAGCTTCCTCCTATGCAGCAGAACACGGACCGTATCCTCACGACACACGTCGGTAGTCTGGCGCGGCCACACCATATCCTCGACATGATCCAGGCTCGTATCCGTGGGCAAGGGGTCGATGACGCGACGTTCAACCCGGCGTTGCGGACGGCCGTGGAGGACATCGTGCGCAAGCAGGTCGAGACCGGCGTGGACATCGTCTGCGACGGCGAGATCAGCAAGACGAGCTTCAACGCTTACATCAAGCACCGCCTCGGGGGCTTCGAGCCTTCGGCGGAGGGCGCGCCGATCGCGATGGGGCGCTGGGGGGATACGCGCGAGACGCTGGACTTCCCGGAGTACTACACGTGGTACGAGAAGCAGCGTGACGACCGCAAGCCGATCGAGGAGGAGCGTACGCCGTTGATCTGCAGCAGTCCGGTGACCTACACGGGCATGGCTGACCTGCAGCGAGACATCGACAACCTCAAGGCGGCGATCAAGACGACGGGCGCGAAATTCGGGTTCATGCCGGCGATGGCGCCGCGCGCGCCGGGACGCAACGTGTACTACAAGACCGAGGAGGAGTACATGCAGGCCGTCTCCGACGCGCTGGCGGTCGAGTACAAGACGATCGTCGACGCGGGGTTGATCCTGCAGGTGGACGACCCGACCTTCGCGACGATGTACGGACACGACACCGAGCCGTTGGACGTGCGCCGGCGGGAAGCCGAGCAGCAGGTCGAGATCCTGAACTACGCGCTGCGCAATATCCCTCCGGAGAACGTGCGCTATCACACTTGCTACAGCATCAACATCGGGCCGCGGGTGAACGACGCGCCGCTGGCCGACTTCCTGGACCTGATGCTCAAGATCAACGTTGCGGGATACTCCTACGAGGTGGCGAACTCGCGGCACGCGCACGAGTGGCGCGTCTGGGAGAAGACGAAGCTGCCGGAGGGCAAGGTGATCATCCCGGGCGTGATCAGCCACGCGACGGCGCTGGTGGAGCACCCGGAGTGGATCGCGGACCAGATCGTGTTGCACGCGGAGCTTGTCGGCAAGGAACGCGTCATTGCGGGCGCCGACTGCGGGTTCTCGTCCGTGGCGGGCTACAACCCGGAGATTCATCAGACGGTGGTGTGGGCGAAGTTCCAGGCGATGGCAGAGGGCGCGAAGCTGGCGACGCAGCGACTGTGGGGGACGAAGTAGCAAGCAACAAGCAACAAGCAACAGATAACAAGTAACAGGTAACAGGTGGGAGCGAGTGCGGCCACTTGTCACTTGTTGCTATTCACTTGGTACTATCTCCTCATGCTGAAGACGGAATGTAGTCATGCGGCGGAGTTCATCAAGGCGGACGTCACGCCTCACACGGAGAAGTGCGAGGTGTGCGGCATCAACGGGCCTTCGCGGATGTGTGCGACGTGCGGCTTCGTGGGCTGCTGCGAGTCGATGAACTCACACGACACGGAGCACTGGAAAGAGACCGGCCACCCGATTATCGCGCGTATGCCGCTGGGCGAGGCGTCGTGGATCTGGTGCTACGAGCACGGGGATTATCTGAAGGACGCTTAGGAACGACGGCCGGTCATCGCGAGCGAAGCGTAGCAATCTTGCAGTCTCCTGCGCTCCCATAGGTGAGATTGACATTTAAAGGACGCCTGGTGACGAAGCCAGGTTTGCTGCGCATCGCTCTCGCGCTGCTCCGCCCCCACCCCTCCAAAAAAAGAACCTGAGGGGACACGTCTCGGCGCGACTCTGCGACCCTCAGACTCCCCGCGCATGGGCTGCGCCCCCGCTAGCCCCTGCTGGCTCATCCTGCATCCCGAAGTGTCGTGTGCAAAGTACGGGCCGATGTTTTGCCGGCCCGAGCGGCCTCCTGGCAAAGATGGAGCGAGCGTCTTCGCTCGGTTAGGCGTCTTCGGCGAGGCGGAGGCCCATGAACTGCCAGCGCAGGTGGGGCTGGAAGAAGTTGCGGTAGGTGGGACGGATGTGCGATGCGGGTGTGGCGCAGGAGCCGCCGCGCAGCACCATCTGGCCCGACATGAACTTGCCGTTGTACTCGCCGACGGCGCCGGGGAGAGGCTGGAAGCCGGGGTAGGGCAGGTAGGCGCTGCCGGTCCATTCCCAGACGTCACCAAAGAACTGCGACCCACCGTTGCTGAGGCCAGCGACGTGGTAGCGCTCCGAATCGACGAAGTTGCCTTCGAGCGGCTGCGCGGCGGCCGCGAGCTCCCATTCTTGTTCCGTGGGGAGGCGCTTACCGGCCCAGCGGGCGTAGGCGTCGGCCTCGTAATGTGAGACGTGGCAGACGGGCTCGTTGGGGTCGACCTTGCGCATGCCGGCCAGGGTGAAGTTCCACCACTCGCCATCGCGCCGCTCCCAGTAGAGGGGAGACTCCCAGCGCTGCTGATTCAGCGTGTACCAGCCGTCGGAGAGCCAGAGGTCAGGGCGGGTGTAGCCACCGTCCTCGACGAAGCGCATGTACTCGGCGTTGGTGACGAGGCGGTCGGCGATGCGGAAGTCGTTCATGTAGACGGGGTGTCGCGGGAGCTCGTTATCGAAGCTGAAGCTGCCACCGTCCGTGAAGCCGGTCTCGTGCAGGCCGCCCTTGAAATCGAGCCAGCCCGTGGGCCGCGCCGGTGGCGCCGGCGTGTCGTCGCGCTCACGGTAGACGGGTTCGAGCGGGTTGCTCCACAGGATGTGCTTGATGTCGGTGACGAGGAGCTCCTGGTGCTGCTGCTCGTGGTTGAGACCGATGGTGACGGTCGGCTCGAGGCGCCGCAGCTCTTCGTCGGTGACGCTGTCGAGTAGCTCGGTCATGCGGTTGGTGACGTAGGCGCGGAAGTCGTAGATGTCGGCGACGGTGGGACGGGAAAGGACGCCGCGTTTGACGCGGGGGTGATAGTCGCCGGCGAGGTTGTAGTAGGAGTTGAAGAGAAAGGCGTACATGGGGTGGAAGCGCTGGTAGGCGGCCTGGGCTTCGGCGAGGACGAAGTGCTCGAAGAACCAGCTGGTATGCGCGAGGTGCCACTTCGGCGGGCTGACGTCTGAGACGGACTGGATGACGTAGTCCTCGGTCTCGAGGGGCTCGCAGAGCTTTTCGGTCTGCGCTCTAACCTCGCGGAACGCTTCGATCAGCGAAGCGCGATCCGTGTC
>DASTLN010000226.1:0-55698 GCA_035714925.1 Dehalococcoidia bacterium
TCCACACCGACAGCCAGGCAGACTCGTTGAACCGCGCCGTTAGCGCAGAGGCGTTCACGACCGGAAACGACATCTTCTTCCGCAGCGGTAGCTACAGCCCCGGCAGCGACGATGGTCAGAAACTGCTGGCGCATGAGCTGACCCACGTGGTCCAGCAACGCAACGCCCCTCCGACTTCCGAGATGACCGTCAGCAGCCCGGATGACGCCTCCGAGCGCGAGGCGAGCGCCGTCGCCGACTCCTATGGCTCGCAGTCTGCGGAGGCGGCCGCAGTGAGCCGGGAAGCGATGCCGGAGGAAGAGGAGATGCTGCAAGGCTCCTTCGTCGACCGGCAGGGCATGGAGGAAGAAGAGCTGGTCCAAGGCTCCTTCATCGATCGGGAGAGTATGCCCGAAGAGGAGGAAATGCTGCAGGGGTCCTACCTTGACCGGCAGGAGATACCCGAGGACGAGGAAGCCCGCCAGGACCAGGCCTGACGAAGCCCGCCTCGGCAACCATCCTCGGGCTGATGGTCGAAGGCCCGAGCGCTCTCTTTCGACTCACCTACTAGACACGCCTCGTGCCGCCTAGGCATCTGCGTCGATTTGACGTGCCTCGAAAGTCCGGCAAGTTAGCGATGGAGTGGGGTTAACTGCCCCCAGCACACGCGAGCCTGTCGCGAGCTTCAGCCCACGAAGCGGCCCGGCTCAATCCGCTTTCAATTTTTCCTCAATCGCCGCTGACTAATCTCCGGCATAGCGATGCTAAACGAGCTCGACGAGACTCTAAAGACCCTGCTCTTGCAGGATCTTCCGCGCGTGACCGAGCGCATCGAAGCGGATGGCTTCGATGTGAGTTTCGATGTGCCGAATCGGGAGTTCCGGTCTCGACTGACACGGCCGACACTCTCGCTGTACCTGTACAACATCCAGGAGAACCGTGACCTGCGGGGACGGACCTGGGACCGGCGCCACGATAACGGCAGCGTGACCACGCACCGGCCGCCCGTACGCCTCGATTGCAACTACATGGTTACGGCATGGTCCAACGAGGTCGAGGACGAGCATCGCCTCCTGACGGGGGCGACACGCGTGCTGTTCCGCAATCCGATCTTGCCGGTCGACGTGCTGCAGGGCGAGTTGGCCGGAAACATCGAGATCATGACCGAGGTCGCGCAGCCGGAGAGCTTCAAGGACGTCGTCGACATCTGGAGCGTGCTCGACAACGACCTGCATCCATCCGTGCGGGTTAAGATCACGATCCCGCTGGAACTCGATGTTGAATACACGACGCCATCAATAACGAGTCACGACATCGGGGTGGACGACCCGTCATGGCAACCTGGACCGACGCGACCGATGCGGATGTCGGGGCGAGTCGAGCGCGATGGGCAGCCCGTGGCGGGCGCCCTGGTACGCGCGGACACCTCATCTGCCACGACGGACGAAAACGGCGAATACACGCTGCGCAGCGTGACGCCGGGACGCCAGCTGCTGTTCGTGCGTGAAGGCGAAAACTTCCATCAACTCGCAGTGGACCTGCCCCAGGACATCAACGTCACGCTACCGAGCGCAAACGACGAGGCCGGGGGCAGTGGTGAGAGCAACGATGACGACGACTCAACGCCGCCATCCGGCGGCAGCGAACGTCGGCGAAGACCAAGGAACCGAGAGCAGGAATAAGGCCGGCGAAAGACGCTGGGCAAGGCTCCCCGAGGAGGAGAAGAGATGCCAACAACCTATCAGGCACCAGGGGTCTACGTAGAGGAGGTACCGGGCGGTAGCCGGCCGATCGAGGGCGTCGGCACTTCGGTGGCGGCCTTCGTCGGCTTCGCCGAGAAGGGGCCTGTGGACGAGCCGGTCCGTGTCACCAACTGGACCCAGTACACGAACACGTTCGGCGGGTTCGTCAAGAGCGGCTACATGCCGCTATCCGTCTACGGCTTCTTCGCCAACGGCGGCGGCAACGCCTGGGTGATCCGAGTCGGCGGTGACGTGGTTTCGACGCCCGCGATCGCGGCGCTACCGGCACGCGCCGGAGCCGAAGTGGACTCGCTACGAATCACCTCGAAGCTCACCGGCATGGACGCTAACGACATCACGGTCGAGATCGCAGCGGAATCGCCCGCCGCGCCACCGGAGGAGCCGGCCGAAGGTGAATCCGCAGAAGCCAGCGGCGGCGGTGGCAGCGCCGAGGAGCCACGATTCCGGATCACGGTACAGCGGCCGGGCGGCGCCGCGGAGGTCTTCGACAACCTGACCCTGCGACGCGGTGACGCGCGCAACGCCGTGGACGTGATCAACGCCGAGTCCGGCTCGCAGTTCATCTCTATAGAGGACCTGGCGCCGCGCGGTCTGTCGATCGCCGACCGCGTGCCGACACCGGGCAACTACCCGCTCTCCGGCGGCACCGAAGCGCTGACCTCCCTGGCGCCGTCAGACTTCCAGGGCTCCGTGGCAACGCGAAGCGGCATCGAAGGGCTGGAAGCGCTGGACGACGTGACGATGGTCCTGGCCCCGGACATCATGAAGGCGTACCAGGACGGGCACCTGGACGTCGACGGCGTGATCTCCCTGCAGAAGGCGATGCTCGGCCACTGCGCGCGAATGGGCGACCGCGTCGCTATCCTCGACACACCGCCAGACCTGGACCCGACGCAGGTTGACGAATGGAAGACCAACATCGCACGCCTGATCTCGGACGACGGCTACGGTGCGCTCTACTACCCCTGGATCAAAGTGGACGACCCCGCGATCAAGGGGACGAGCTTCATCCCGCCCAGCGGCCACATGGCCGGCGTCTGGGCCCGCACCGATAACCGCCGTGGCGTCCACAAGGCACCCGCTAACGAAGAGGTCATCGGGGCCATCGATGTCGAGACGAACGTCACGCACGCCGAGCTCGGGACGCTGAACGTCAAGAGCATCAACTGCATCCGAGCCTTCCCAGGCCGCGGCATTCGCGTCTGGGGCGCTCGCACCCTGGCCGAGGCGGCCTCCGAGTGGCGCTACCTCAACGTGCGTCGCTTGTTCAACTTCGTCGAGGCGTCAATCGAAAACGGCACGCAGTGGGTGGTGTTCGAGCCGAACGACCAGCGACTCTGGGGCGCGGTCAAGCGCGACATCAGCGCCTTCCTGACGCGAGTCTGGGGGACCGGAGCGCTGTTCGGCACCACGGCATCTGAGGCGTTCTACGTCAAGTGCGACCGCGAGACTAACCCGCCGGAGATCATCGACGCCGGCATGATGGTCTGCGAAATCGGCATCGCGCCGGTGAAGCCGGCGGAGTTCATCATCTTCCACATCCGGCAGATCACGCCCGGGGCCACCGAGTAGACGGCTCCCGGACGATTGAAGCGGCTATAGGCATAAGCAAGGAGTAGAGACATGCCAGACTTCTTCATTCCCGGCTTGCAGGACCCCCACGTAGTACACCACTTCGCGCTGGAGGTTCAGGGTGACGTCAAGGGGACGTTCCAGGAATGCACCGGTATGGAAACCAGCAACGAGGTTATCGAGCACCGAGAGACCGACTTGCAGGGCAAGCAGCAACTGACGAAGATCCCCGGCCAGCTGAAGGTGGGCGACATCACGCTGAAGCGCGGCGTGACAGACGATACCTTCCTCTTCGACTGGCGCCAGCAGATCCTCAACGGCCAGGTCGACCTCGCCCGCAAGGACGGCTCGATCATCCTCCAGGACTCGATGGACCAGCAGGTCGCGCGGATCAACTTCACGCGGGCCTGGCCTCAGAAGTACAAGACCGGAGACTTCAAGGCCACCGAGAACAGCATCCTGATCGAGGAGGTTACCCTCGCAGTCGAGATGATTGAGAGAGCTCCGTGACCAATCTCCAGACGGAGTTCGACTTCATCCTGCCGAGAGGCTACGTCGACCGCAGCGGCACTGTGCACCGAAAGGGCCGCATGCGGTTGGCGACGGCGATGGACGAGATCACGCCGTTACGCGACCCGAGGGTGAGGCAGAACCAGGCTTACCACACGATCATCCTGCTGGCCCGCGTGGTCACCGAGTTGGGGACGCTGCCAGCGGCCGATACAGGTGTGATGGAAGGGCTGTTCACTGCCGACCTCGCGTTTCTGCAGGAGCTCTACCGCACAAAAAACGAGCTGGTGGGGCCGGACGCCGGAGAGGTACGGTGTCCCGCCTGCGGCGAGCACTTCGTCCCGCTGGCCGATACAGCGGAGGCCGTGGCAAACGCTGGCCCTTTAGTGTGAGCGGACAGGAGGGCGAAGAACCCTGGCCTTTCCAGATGTTGGGCCGGACCTGGGGCTCGGTTGGATACGACGAGTCGCAGATTTCGGAGGAGGTGGCGTACATCGCGTACCACTTCCACTGGCCGCTGGAGCAGATCCTGGAGCTGCAGCACTCCGACCGCCGTCGCTGGGCTCAGCTGATCAGCGGGATCAACGAGCGGATGAACGAGGAGGCCGGCAATCTGATGACGGCTTCCGGCCGGTAGCACAGAGGAACCATGTCTGAGAGCCAGCCGATGCAACAGCCCGAAGCCGCGGAGAGCGAGCGTGTCCCCGACCTCGACCCGCGACAGGAAGAGCAGCTGACGGATCTCGTCTACCGGCTTCTGCGAAACGAGATCATGCGTGGACGAGAGCGTAGCGGCGAGCGACCGGTACGGAGATAGACGATGACGACCTTGCCGGGCAACGACGTCACCAGCAAGACGGCGGCCACTCAGCGCTTCTCGGTCGAGATAGATGGCTCGATCGCGGCGACCTTCAGCGAGTGCTCCGGCCTTGCGGTGCAGATCGCCACGGAGAAGTACGAAGAGGGCGGCGATAACGGCGTGACGCTGAAGTTCCAGGGCAGGGTCGATTACACGAACATCGTGCTCAAACACGGCATTACGGAGTCAGCCGACCTGTTCGACTGGCTGTTGAGGATCGTTCGGGGCGAATATGCCCGCAAGAACATTTCGGTCCGGGTCCTGACTTCAGACCTCTCGGAGATTCGCAGCTGGCAGTTCAAGGGCGCGTTTCCCGTGAAGTGGACAGGGCCAACACTCAATGCGACGTCGAGCTCGATCGCGATTGAAACGCTGGAGCTGGCACACGAAGGGTTTGTGACGGTCTAACGTGACGAACGAGAGAGATGGGCGGCCGATGTGGGGACGGCGGGACTGGTCCGGCTTGGCCCTCCGCCGCGCCAGCCGATGGCAGAGCCGCGGGACGGCACCGCGACCGGCATCGATCGGGCGGACGGTGAGGCAGCCCACGCTGCGACTCTTCGGTGCCGGGGCGCATCCGGGTCTGTCCATGGCGACCGCGCTGCCACGCTCGCTACCGCTGGTCTTACGCCTGAAGCCGCCTGTGCGACCCGTCGGTCCCCCAATGCTGACAGTGCAAAGCAGCCTGCCCGCCGAAGCCGGCCCGAGCGCCCAACTGCCTGCTTTCAGCGGAGTAACGGCCAGCCAAACCGAAACGCAAGGCGTAGCGCCCGTGCCGGAGCCGCCGCGGGTGCAGGAGAAGCCCTCGCTGGTCAGCCAGGCTCTGCGGATATTGCGTAGGCAGGCTCCGCCAGCCGAGACAGAGCAGCCTCAGCCGTCTCCAGCGGTGGCAACGGGGGTAACTCCCGACGAAGCGGCACCCGCCGAGCCCGCGCGCTCCAGCGTCGAGACGCCAACACCGGCTCCGGTCGCTACTCGGCGGGCAGCACCGGCGCGGCCTGAGACACCGCGGGTCCTGCGACACACGACAGAGGCGCCTGCGGAGGCCACTTCGGAGCTGCCGGGAATCGCGCGTCAGCCGGAAGCACTGGATGCGCCGCAAAGACAGATTGCGAGCGCGCCGGAAGTCATCGAGGCTGAACAACCGACCGTGGCCGCAGAGAGGCCAACACCGCCCATGCCGAATTCTCAGAGGGCAGCGGGGCCTCGGCGCAGCGGCCTGCTTTATACCGTGCGGCGCGTCCTGCAGCGCGAGCCGACCAGCGCCGCTTTGGAGCCCGCAACACCGCAGGCGGCAAGCAGCGCATCGTCGCAGGCCCCATCCCCTCTCGCGAGCGAGCGCCAGGCAACGCCGAGGGAGACGCCGTCAACCGAGCCGGCGGCGCAAGAGGCGGGACCGCAGCGACACGAGACGGCACAGGCGCCGGCCTACGCCGAGACGCCGCCACGCGGCGAGACGAATCCGCAGCCGGCCAGGCGCAGCGGGCCGTTGCTGACGTTGCGGCGGCTGTTCCGCCCCGATCCAGAGCCACCCGTTGAACGGCGGTCGGAGCTAGGCCAGGCCTTCACGTCCGACTCGCGTGAACCGGTGGTCCAACCGCACACACTCCGCGAGGACCGGCTACCCGGCGAGCTGTTGCTGACTCCCGGAACACCGGCTCCGGCGACGCCGGTGATGCGCTCCGAGACCACCGAGACCGTGCGGGCGCTGGCGCGACCACGGGCGGTCCAAACGGCCGGTTCGGCCGCGACCTCGGCCGCTACGGCAGCGACTCTCCAGGAGACGGCGACGACCCAGACGAGCCCAACGGCGAACTCACCTTCAACCGTGGTCGCCGAGCCGGTAGGGAGATCGGCTTCCGTGCCTACCGTGGACCGCAGCGACGCGGCAGGAACACGGACACGCGCGGCGCCGCGTTCGATGGTCTCGCCGCCGGCAACGTCTTTGGTGTACCTGGCCCGCAAGCCTTCGGCCGCGGCAGGGCGCGTTCCGGAGGGCATGACCACGTTCGAGGTACCCCAGGAAGACCTGCGGTCGCTGGGGATCGCGGCGGCAGGCGACCCGGATCGAGGGGGCGATGTGCGGACGATCGCACGGGCCGTGTCGGTGTCAGATGTTGCCGCCGCAAGAGGCGCCACGGACGCCGCGAATGGCGACGAGACGAACGGCGAAGCCTCGCGAGGTGAGGTCAACCTGGAAACGCTAGCGCGACGGGTCTACGACCGTATACGCAATCGCCTGCGCATCGAGCGCGAACGCAGCGGGCTGAGCTCCGGGATTGTGGGCCGATGATGCTGCCAGGAGGCCGGTTCTCATGGCGCTGATGAAGGCCCTGATGATGGCGGTCGACCCGCCGGGCGGTCAGATCATCTTCCAGTACAACCCGACCAAGTACTCGGTGAAGAAGTCGGTCGAGTGGAAGGCGGGCGAGCAGAAGGGCGCAAACGTGCCGCCGCTGGAGTTCGTCAAGGGTAGCGGCCGCGAGGTCATGATGGAGCTCTTCCTCGACGACCTGCAAGGGGAGTCGGTGCGGACGGTGCTGGACCAAGTGGCGCAGCTCGACGTCTATACGCGGCCCAACATGCTGAACGTCTGGGCTTCAGGCAAGCCGCGACCGCCGCGCGTCATGTTCATCTGGTCCAACGTGCACGCGAACTTCCGGGCCGTGATCACCGGCATGACGGTTAACTACACGATGTTCCACGACGACGGACGGCCTTCGCGCGCCACGGTGAACCTGACGCTCAAGGAGTGGCACGACACGCTGCTGCCGCAGAACCCGACCTCGATGGGGAGCGCCGGTATGAGGACGCACCGCGTGATCGGCGGCGAGACGCTGGACACGATTGCGTTCCAGGAGCTGGGGTCGGCGGCTCAGTGGCGTCACATCGCGGAGCTAAACAACATTGACGACCCGCTGTCGATCTGGCCGGGTCAGCATCTGATGATCGCGCCGCCGAGGTAATCATGGTTCTTCCTTCAGTCTCGCCTACCCTGAACCGTCCAATTACCCAGGTTTACGTCAAACTGGACGGCCGGGACCTTGACCCCGGCCTGGTCGAAGGCTTGCTGCGGGTTTCAGTTAACGGAAGCGTCCACCTGCCCGACCTAGCGATCCTGGAGTTCGACAACCCGGACATGCGCTGGTCGGACGTCGATGCGATCAGGATCGGCCAGGAGATGACGGTCGGATTCGGTGACAACGAGCTGCAATCGGAGGAGCCCGTGTTCATGGGCGACGTCACGGCGCTGGACCTCGACGTCGGTATGGACGGGTCCGTGAAGCTGATAGTGCGCGGCTACGACCGGTCGCACCGCCTGCACCGCGGCCGCCAGACGAAGGTCTACGAGAACGTCAAAGACAGCGATATCGCGATGCAGATCGCGAGCGAGCTCGGGTTCGAGACGATCGAAATCCAGACCACGCCGGGCACGCACGATTACGTGCTACAGGACAACCAGACGAACTGGGAATTCCTGCGGCAACGCGCCGCCCGACATGGCTACGAATTACAGGTGCGGGACAAGAAGCTGGTCTTCAAGCCGCCGCCCAGCACGGAGCGCCGCGACGTCGACCTAACCTGGAACCAGGAGCTGATCTCGTTCCGCGCGTCGATGACGACCGGCGATCAGGTGAACAAGGTCGAGGTGCGCGGCTGGGACCCGGTGAACAAGGAAACGGTCCTTGGTACCGCCGACAGCGCCCAGACACTGCCTGACGTCCCGGGCGCAACGTTCGGCGGCAATGCTGGCGGTGCCGTTGCGCAACTGGCGTTTCAGCGCGAGGCCGTCATGGTCGTGGCGCGGCAGCCGATCTACAGCCAGGAGGACGCCGACCGCCTGGCGCAGTCCGTGCTGGAGGACCTGGCAGGCAGTTTCATCACGGCGCAGGGCGTCGCTGCAGGCAACCCGGAGCTTCAGCTGGGCAGCAAGGTCAATGTGAAGGACGTAGGGCGGCAGTTCTCCGGCAGTTACATGGTGACTCAGATCACCCACAACTACGAGCCCGAGAGCTACACGATCAATTTCGAGGTTACGGGACGGCGGTCGACGGACCTGGTCAGCCTGCTCGAGGCGCCGCCGCACCAGGAGATGAACCTGCTGACGGGCATGGTGATGGACCTCAATGACCCGGAAGGCTTGGGGCGAGTGAAGGTCAGCTTGCCGCAACTGGGCCCCGACATCTACACAGCGTGGTGTCGCCTAGTGGCGCCAGGCGCCGGCGCGACCCGAGGCATCTACTTCCTGCCCGAGATCGACGACGAGGTCCTGCTGATGGGAACGAGCATGGACAACCTCTACATCCTTGGCGGGCTGTGGAATAACCGCGACCAGCCGCCTTACGACAACAGCGATGCGGCACCAAACGGCGCGGTCATGAAGCGCACAATCCGGTCGCGGGAGGGGCACGAAATCCTTCTCGACGACGACCCGCGCGAGCCGGGGATATCGATTATCGACAAGGAAGGCAACAAGCTGCTGATAAAGTCGCGCGACAACAGCATGACGATCGACGTCCAGGGTGATATCAAGTTCAAAACGCCGGGCAATTTCGAGATCGACGCGACCGGCAACATCTCGATGAGCGCGACGGGCAACTTCAACGCCGAGGCGATGGGCAACGCGTCCGTAGAGGCCAACGGGCAGGCGACTCTGCGCGGCACGGCCGGTGTCCGGGCAGAGAGCAGCGCAAACGCTGCGCTGAGCGCGCCGTCGGTGAGTCTGGGTTAGAGAGAGCGATGAACGACCACGCCAGCGGGAAAGAAATACTCGGTGTCGGATGGAACTTCCCGATCCGCGTCGACAGGCGACTGGATACCGAGTTTGCGGCGCCGTACCGCGGCAGCGGCGGCATCGCCCTGTCGCGGCACGAGGAGGACATCGAGCAGGCGATCAGCATCGTGCTCTCGACGGCAAAGGGCGAACGCCGCATGCGGCCGACCTTCGGCTGCGACATCCATACGTTGGTCTACTCACCGGCCAACTCGTCGACGTTCAGTCTGATGCACGTCTACGTCGAGGAAGCGCTTCGGATGTGGGAGCCACGGATCGATGTCAGGGACGTGGGGATCACATCAGAAAACATCGACGGCCGGGTGGACATTACGGTCAGCTACGAGGTCCGCACGACAAAGGATGCACGGACGCTGGTCTATCCCTTCTACATGTTAGGAGAGGACTAATCATGACGATGCAAGTGACGGAGCGGCGGCTGGATTTGCGCGACTTCCAGGACATTGTCGACGAGGCGAAGCGCCTGATCCCTCGCTACTGCCCGGAGTGGACCGACCACAACGTCAGCGACCCCGGCGTGACGCTTATCGAGCTGTTCGCCTGGATGACGGAGATGATCCTCTACCAACTCAATCGCCTGCCGGATGAGATGCACGAGCATTTCCTCGACCTGATCGGGGTGCAGCTCCGCCCGCCGGAGCCTGCTACGGTGGACATCACCTTTTACCTCTCGAAGCACCTGACGCAGCCGCTGGAGATCCCCACAGAAACGGAGATCGCAACAGAGCGGACGGACGTTCAGGACGCAATCGTCTTCGCGACGACGAAGGCACTCAAGATGGAGCCGCCGCGGTTGGCGGGCCTGCGGGCCTGGCGCGAGGGCCAAGGCTTCGAAGACTACATGCCCTATGTCGCCAGCGGGCTGGTCGACGCGCCGATCTTCAACCAGGAGCCGGTCGACGGCGACGCGCTTTATATCGGCCTGCAGGGCGACCTCGGGGGCTCTAGCCTGGCGTTGCGCCTGGAGTGCCGAGAGCTCGAAGGCGTACACATCGACCCGAAAAATCCGCCCCTCGAGTGGGAGTACTGGTCCGCGAGCACGCAGATGTGGACACCGTTGCGGGTGTTGCACCAGTCGGGTACGGGACGGCTGCGTGAGCCGATGACGACCGATCCGACGCATGGTCTCAACCGCGATGGCGACGTCTTCGTGAACATCCCCGTCGACTCTGCGCCGCGGGCGATCGATGGTATTGAGGCGACGTGGCTCCGCATTCGCTACGTGCAAGAGGAAGGCCCCGGCTATACGGCATCTCCACGAATAACGGGCCTGCGTGCCGACCGCATCGGTGGGACCGTGACGGCGCGCCAGTCACAGCGAATCAACGAGCTCGTGCTGGGCAAAGCCTCTGGAGAGCCCGGCGACCGCTTCACCGTGGCGCAGCGACCGATTTTGCGCAGCCGTGAACCGCACGTCATCGAGGCGAGATTAGGGGAAGACGTCACGACGTGGGTGGAGGTCGAAGACTTCTCGCTGTCCGGCGAGAGCGACCGGCACTTCATGATCCACTATCCCAGTGGCGAGATCCGCTTCGGCCCCGGCATCCGTTCCCGCGATGGTACCGAGCGTCAGCACGGCGCCGTGCCGCGAACCGGCGCTGACCTCGTGCTGCTGACCTACTACACAGGCGGCGGCACGCGCGGCAACGTCGGCGAGCGGACGATCACGCAGATGAAGACCTCGATCCGGTACATCTCCGGCGTGACGAACTACGCACCGTCGATCGGTGGCCTGGACGAGGAGACGATCGGCGAAGCGAAGCTGCGCGGCGTGGCCGAGCTGAAGCACCCGGTGACGGCGGTAACCCGCGAGGACTTCGAGCTGCTGGCCGCGCAGACTCCCGGCGTGGGCGGTGCACGCTGCATTGCTCCCGGCGAAACGGGCGGCACGCCAGGCGTAATCCGGCTGCTGCTTCTACCCGATCTCCCCGGACCGGACGTGGAGCTGACTCCGGAGCTAATGGTGCCCTCGCCTGCGCTGCTGCAGGCCGTGGGCGAGGTTGTCGAACAGCGGCGGAGCCTGGGCACGGTAGTCGAGATGGCGCCTGTGTCCGTCGTCTGGACGGAAATCGATGCGCACATCTACGTCAACCGCGGCATCGACGTCGACGAGGCGCAGAAGATAGCAGAGGAGCGGCTACGGCGCCTGATGCACCCCACGATCGGTGGCGTGCAGGGCCAAGGCCTGTCCTTCGGCGGCGCTATCACGATGTCGCAGATCGCCGGGTCGCTGCAAAGCGTACAGGGCGTCGTCTACGTGGAGCGGGTGCTGTTGCGGCGGCAAGGAGACCCGGCGGAGCAGACGCGTATCCAGCCCTCGCCCGACTCCGTGCTGGCGCTGGGCCGCTGCTACGTCCTGGCCGAGGTCTTGGAGGACTGATGACGGCCGAGCTTCTGCCGCAGACGTACACCAATGGCTTGTCCGGGAACGGCGGCCTCTATCCCGAGGATGAGGGCCTGGCCGCGACGCTGCCCAGCGCGTACCTGCGCTTCCTGCCCGCGATTTACTGGCAGGACTCGTTCATGGGGCGCTTCCTGCGTATTTTCGAGGACGTCCTCTCGCCGATTCAGACCAACGTGAGCCGGCGCGCCGACCAGTTCGACCCGGCGGTGGCGTCGCAGCCGCTTCTGCGCTTCATGGCGACATGGGTGGGCGCCAACGACCTCGGGGAGCTCCCAGAGCAGGAGCTTCGCGGCCTTGTACGGCGAACAGTGCGGCTGAACCAGCTGCGCGGCACAAAAGCCGGCCTGCGGATGGCGCTGGAGACGATTACCGGCAAGCGTCCCTACATCACGGAGTACTCGGCCGGTCTGGTGCTGGGTGAGGATGCTGTGCTCGGCCTGAACACCTCCTTGCAAAGCGGCAGGCCGCTACAGATTCATGTTCTGTTCAATTGTGACGAAGATGAAGTAGACACCTCATTAGCGCATGCTATAATTCGACGCTATAAACCCGCCGGAGCTGAATATAGCATTTCGTTCTTGACCTAGGGTTCGGACTTCCTGATGAATCAGCTTCCGCTGCACTCGCCGATCAGGGTTCATCCATTCAGTGGCCTGGTAATAGACGTAGACACGTGGGCGACCGCTCACGACTACCATCGTCAACACCAGCAGCTTCACTTACTCAGTCTGCACGGTACCGGAGTGGCCCAGGGTCTCGACGTCGTCTCGACGGACCCGCCGAGCGAGAGCGTGGTGGTGGAGGCGGGACTGGCGATCGATTCCTTCGGCAACACGATTATCGTGCCGGAGCGCCAGTATGTTGTCCTGGGCAACCAGGCCGGCCTTACGTACCTGGTGCTGGACTACGTCGAGGGCATCCCGCCGTCCGACGGGAACAACCGCGATACGCGAGCCCGGGTTAAGGAAGACTTCAGGCTGCGCGCTGTACAGACGACGCCGGAGCCGCATTCGATCGAGCTGGCGCGCGTCGAGATGAAGAAGGGCGCGGCGCCGATCGTTGGAGCTGCCAACCCGTGGCTGCCGAAGGACAGCGAGCTGGACCTGAGGCACCGGCCTCGGCTCCACGTCACAGCGCCCAAGGTCATCAAAGTCGGGCTGGTCGTTCACGGCGACGAAGCGAGTCTCAGTGCGTCGCACCTGGCGGGGTTCCAGTTCCTGCTGCGCGAGATGGAGTACTGCGGCCTGCGAGCCGAGGTCACCAAGACGACCGACGCGGCGGTACCGGACGCCGACCTGCTTTACGTGACAGCGGATTCGGGCGCGACGGTACCCTCGGCGATGGTGAAGCGCCTCGGCGAGCGCGTGGCCGAGGGTGCCTGGATGTTCGTTGACCCCTGCGGCTCAGATACCAGCATGCTGGAGTCGTTCCGGACGCTGGTCAAACCGAAAACCGGCAGCGCGACTGAAGACCTCATGCTTGGGTCGCGCTTCGTGTTCGGCACGCCGCCTGAGGGCGCGTTCCCGACACGAAACATGACCTGGGGCGAGCGCGTTACGCTTTCGCCGAGGGACTACGGTTGCGCCTGGGCCGGTCGGCGAGGCGATCACGCCTTCCAGCGCGACGTGGTGCGCGCGGCACTTGAGTTCGGCGTTAACGCCGCGTTCTGTGTTGGACACTCGGGTGTAGGTCCGGAGACCGAACCCAGACGGTCGCGCGGCGCCGGCGGCAGCAACCCAGCTGCAGACAAGCCGGACGCCGAAGCGGAGTCGAAAGAGGAAGCCCAGGCGGCCGCAGAGTCATAGAATGGGGTTGCAGGACAGACTCATTGTCCATGCCCAGCAATGCTAAAGCTTAGTTGGTGAGCTGTTGCCGCAATCCCCTCTGATTCAGGTTTCGATCGAACCCGAAAGCCGGAGCGCGACCCCGGGCCAGCGGGTCGAATTCATCATTACCGCTGAAAACACGGGGAACGAGCCGCAGGCTCAGACCATCGAACTGATGGGCCTGCCGAACGCCTGGTACACGATCAACTTCGACACCAGCGAGCGCGCGCTGCCGGGCGAGAAACGCAGCGGGATGCTGGTCATCTCGGTACCGGCAACGATTAGCGGTGGCAGCTACGAATTCGACGTTGCGGTGCTGTCCGGCTCCGCCGAAAGCTCCGCCAGCGGCTCGATTGCGGTCGGCAGCGCGCTACCCGAACCGCCGCCCGCCGAATCACCGCCCGCTGAGCCCGCGCCCGACTCGGCGACCGTGGCGCCAGTGAAAACAGACGCGTTAGCGCCGATCGTGAGCCTCGAAGGCGGCCTGGTGATATGGCGTGGCCAGGGTTCCCCGGAGCGCAAGAGCCTGACGATCAGCAACCCGGGAAGCGTCGAGACGGAATACAACATCGAGGTTGAAGGCCTGGAGCAAGGTTGGTACACGGTGCTCAACCGCGCTCGTGTCGGACCGGGCCAGGAGCTGCAGACCGACTTTTCCATCCACCCGCCGAGCGGCGCACGGCAGCAGGATTACCCCTTCCGCCTTAACGTCAGCGTGGACGGGCAATCCGGCCTGCGCAGCGAGGCGTCCGGCTGGCTGTCGATCCCTTCGGGCATGACATCGACTGCGCCGACGCCCACCACCTCACCCACACCGCCGGCCCCGCAGCCCGAACCGCCGCGGCCCTCGGCGCCGGAAGGCGTCTCGCCGCCGGACGTGGTGCTCTCGCCACGGTCCAATTTCAGCTTCGGGCGCGCGGAGGCGGTGGCGCAGGCGCTGGTCACCGTTTATAACCGCAGCAAGGTCCGGGAGCGCTACCGCATCGTGGTCAACGGCCTACCGGAAGACTGGTACCTGCTTTCGGACGCCGACATTCGGCTCGACCCGGGTGAGAACCGCCAGGTATCGCTTCGACTGGCGCCGATTACGGGTCCGAGTACGCCTGCCGGCGAGTACGAGTTCCTGGTCCGCGCCGTGCCGGACGGCATCGAGACCTACTTCGGCGAAGCCCTCGGCGTGCTTTCGATCGCGGGCGTGCCGAGATATGAGGCGCGCCTGGACCCGCTCGAGGCGGAAGGAACGCGCCGCAACTACAACGTTCGAGTCGAAAACACCGGCGATACCAGCCTGCAGCTGACGCTAAACGCCAGCGATCCGGAAGGGCGCTGCAAGTTCAAGGTCCCGCCGCCGCGCAACCTGGATCCGGGCCAAGTCGGGCTAATTCAGCTGAGGATAGGTGCGAAACGCAACGGCATCATCGGGGCGTCCGAAACGTTCGACTTCCGAGTCCGAATTGAGTCGGACGATGCAGAGGTCCAGACGAGCAAGGACACCTTCGACGGCCGCTTTGTCCATCATCCCAAGATCTCCTATCGCGCGGTGTTTATCGTCGCTTTCATGTGCGCGCTGGTGGGCCTGGTATTCCTTCTCGTCTGGGCCTTCTCACCGACTTTCGAGCGCGCCGGCGAATGGGTTGGCTGCCAGCTCGACCGGGACTACCGCCTGTCCAGCGACACACGGCTGCTACGCAAGGAGTCCTGCGATGGCAGGCCTCGAGAGCAAGAGCTGGACGAATGGCAACGCGAACGGCAGGAGAGCACCACGCGACTCTCGATTGATGACGAGGTAACCCTGGTCTACCCACCGGCCTTGGTCCCACCTGCAGCGATCTGGCGGGCCGACTAATGGTCCAGAGCACGCGTTCGCCCGATCTCCACCTCGACGTCTCACCCGACTCGCAGCGGGTGGAACGCGGCAACGAGGTCGTCTTCCTCGTCACCCTGGAGAACCGCGGCCGCGAAGCGCAGGCGCAGAGCCTGACGGTAAGCGGCCTACCCAGCGAGTGGTGCACCCTGGAGTTCGACACGCGTCGCCGCGTGTTTCCGGGAGAGCGCCGGACCGCGAGCCTGCTAGTCCAGGTGCCGGCAAGCGTCAACGCCGAGTACCACGATTTCGCGATCACAGCAAAAGCCGGCGCCGCCGAAAGCACCGCCGCCTGCAAGCTGGAGGTTACTGTACCGGGGCAGGTCGCACCGCAGCCGCCCGCGCCGGAGCCTCCTCCTCCTACGGCACGACCGCCGGCGCTCTCTCTCAGCCCGACGGACGTGACCTGGCGCGGAGAGGCGCAGGGTGAGGAGACGCTGCGTCTGTCCGTGCGCAATGTGGGTACTGAAGATTCTGTCTACAACGTCTTGCTGGAGGGGCTGCCAGAACACTGGTACACGCTGGACGCACAAGTCAGCGTGCCCGGCGCCCGGGCTACCGACGTACAGCTCAAGATCAACCCGCCGGCACAAGCACGCCAGGGCAACTACACGCTGACAATCGCGGCGACGCTGCAGAGCGACTCCTCGGTACGCGGCGAGGTACGCGGCACGCTGACAATCGCGGCGCCGGAGCCCGTGTCGGCGCCGCAGCGCACGGTCGCGCCTGTCAGCATTCCCGAGACGCGAGAAGTGGAGCATACAGGCCCACCCGTAATGCCGCCGCGCGTGACGCTGGGACCGAGAACGACGTTTCGCTTCGGGCCGGGCGAGGTAACAGCCCAGGCGACGATCACTGTCGAAAACCAGAGCACCTCGATCGAGCGCTATCTAATCATGGTGCGCGGCATCGACGAGGGCTGGTACGAGATGGACAACCGCGAGGTGTCGCTCCAGCCCGGCGCGAGCATCGTCGTGCCTCTGCGACTCATGCCACGGACGGGTGGTCAGTTCCCGGCCGGCGACTACAGCTTCCGGGTCCGTGTCGCGCCGTACCAGTTCCCCGATGCCTACGCGGAGCAGGTCGGCACGCTGGCAATCGCGGGGCAGGTCAGCTTCGACGCGCGCGTAACGCCCAACCGCCGCACGGGCCGCAAGGAGAAGTACAAGCTCACGCTGCTCAATACCGGCGGCCTCCCCTTCAGCCCCTGGCTGGAGGCATCCGACCCACACGGTATGTGCAAGTTCAAGTACAACGCCCCGAGTAGCCTGGATGTCGGAGAGGAAGCCGTCGTGCCGATCTGGGTCGGCGCGACGCGTCAGGGCTTTGCCGGCCGGCCGCTAACGCTGGACTTCCGCCTGCGGGTCAGTCCCGCGGGAGGCGGCTCTTCATCGGCGCGCACGTTCGACGCGAGCTTCATCCACCAACCCTTCCTGGGTCAGCGGATGTTCATCTGGTTTATGGGCCTGGCGGTTATCGCTGCGATCGTTGGGGTGCTGTTCGTGATCGGGTTCTCTAGTGTGGAGTCTGCCGTTACGTCAATCAAATGTGGATTCGACGACGACTACCAGGAGGTGCCGGGCGGCCCGGTGCTGGTCAAAGAGGAGTGTGGCGGCGCGCCGACGGTGTTACAGAAGGGTTTCTTCTCGCCATCCGGCGGTGGGCAGCTCACGACGCCGACCGTGGAACCCAGCGCCACGACGACGGTGACACCGGTGCCGGGTGAGACCGAAGTGCCGGCGGGCGCCTGCGTCGCGGACGCAGACCTCGGTTTGGCCGTCAACGACCCGGTCAAGCTGCGAAACGACGCGGTCATCCGGGACGCGCCGGCGGGCAACGATACGGGCAGGCGAGGACTCAACCAGGACGGCGTAATCACGGCGGGTCCGGAGTGCACCAACAACCTGGTCTGGTGGGAAGTTGACGTCGCCGGCCAGAAGGGCTGGACGGCGGAGCAGACCGAGGACGAAATCCGGCTGATCCTGGAGCCCTAGCCTCCCAGCTCACGGCCGAGGCGTCGCGTCTCATCTGACGGCTCGACGCCCAGTTCCCGGTCCAGGATCTCGACGCAGGCACGATACTGCTGCACCGCTAGCGACCGGTTCCCCATCATGAGATGAGCATTCACGACCATGCAGTGCGCGCCCTCGTCGCAGGCATCTCGACCAAGGATCTGACCAGCATAATCCAGGACACCGGGCCAATCGCGCTGCGTGGTAGCCTCCGTAGCCAGCCAAGTCAGGGCCCGGTGCCAGGCGGCGTTGAAACGCCGACGCGGTTCGGCAGTCCATTCCTCGTAGGGATCACTGGACATCAGCTCGCCCCGGCAGAGGGCGACGGCATCGCGAAGATGCGCCCGCACGTTACGTTTGTCATCACGCTCCAGTGCCCGCCGCGCCTGGTCGAGGTGGCTCTGCAGGTCCCAGAGGTCCACGGCGACGTCTTCGAAGCCGATACCATAGAGGCCTTGGCGAACGGTAATCACGTCCGAGGCCTCCCGCGAGATCGCAGCAAGGCTGCTGCGGATCTGATAGATCGCGATGCTCAGGTTATTGGCGCCGCGGCCGGCGCGTGAGCCCGGCCAGAAGAGCTCGATGAGAATGTCCTTCGGGACCATGCGGCCCTTCTCCATGGCGAGGTAGGCAAGCAGGAGGCGCGCTTTGCGGCCGGGCCAGTTGGTCACGAGCCTTCCGCCGACGTGCGCCTCAAAGGGGCCGAGAAGCGACAGCGTCAGCCTGGGCTGCGTTGCCGGCGGCAAAGACGGGGCGGAATCGGCCATCGGCGCCGGTGCGGCGAGACGCTGGCTCACGGCATCGAGAATCTCGGTACTCATCTCGCGCAGGCTGGTTAGCTCGACCTGGGAGCTCTCGGAAATCGCCTGCAGACGGTCGAGGCGTCCCAGGATGACCCGCAGCATATCTGGCTCGGCCGCCAACAGCGGCCTTTCGAGGATGAAGGGAAGCGCAGGTCGACCACCAAGCGTGACGGTAGGCGAAAGGATGGCTTCGCCGGGCATGTCCAAACCCCTCTGGACTGGTCGGGCGTTCCAGATGGCGCGATCTTACTCAGGTGAGGGAGACTTATCAACGGTTTTCGCGCAAACTTGACCCGGGTACTGACTATTACCTTGCAAGGTCGGTCATAATGTCCGTAGCCCTAACAGGGCCGCGACCCATATCTCGGGTCGCATCGGAAGCAATTAGACCCTTAAAGAGCTCGTGGTAAAGATCGGCGGCGGCATAGCAGCTCTCCTCATCGCGCTTCTGGTAGCGTTTTTTGTGTTCCGGGGAGACGACGAGGTGAGCGCTGAGGTCCGCTACGACGGCGTCCACCTCTGCGCCCCCAGCCAGCAGACCGCTGCGACGGCGCAGGCCCGGGCCGCATCGAGCGATGCGGAGCCGCGGGGCGAGGGAGCCGAAGCGCCGTTGTTCGCGCAAAACAGCGTCGCCTGGGGCCGAACCGAGTACGACCACGGCGCCCGCCAGGACGTCGGCTGCGGCCAGACGATTGAACAGTGCGGCTGTGCCATGACCTCCGTGGCGACGGTCATGCAGCTATTCGAAGTGGTGTCCACCCCCAGCGGCGACTTCCTCGACCCGTCGGCCTTGAATACCTGGTTCAACCGGGATGCGCAGCTCACGGAAGCGGGCTGGGTCAGCGCCGGATACGTCTACGGCAACGTCGTGTGGACCGCGATCAACGGCTGGAAGCCTGAACCCCCCGAGGAAGAGGAGCCGCAGGGCAGCAGCGAGATCGATCAATCGCTTTCGGAGCCGGATGAGGATGAATCGCTGGGGATCCTGGAAGAGACGGTGCTGGAGGGTGTGCGCTTCTCGGGTTGGGGCACCGGCAGCGAGGAGGAAATACGTGGCGAGCTGGAGGCGGGCCGGCCAATCGTGCTGGAGGTCCCGGGACACTACATCGCCGCGGTGGGCCTGCAGGGCGACACGATCATCATCAATGATCCTTACTACCGCGACCGCACCACGCTCGACGCCTACGAGGGTCGTGTCCTGAGCTCGCGCAGGTTCGAGCCGAGCCAGGACTTCCGGTCGATCCTGGTTACGGTACCGTCCAACCTGCGTATCGAGATACGCGACGAGGAAGGCCGGACCGTCGGCACGCTGGGCGGCGAAGACCCAGCCCTGGCGGAGGCCAATGCGGCCGATGAGATGGGCGTGATGCGTTACGAGGCAGGCTGGCGCGACCCGACCTGCACCGAGCGAGCGCCACCCGAGGGCAGCGGAGTCATCTCGGTCTTTATCCCATTTCCGGAGACAGGCACGTACAGCGTCGTGGTGATCAACCCTGACGGTGGCGACACAGCCGCGGCCGTGCACACGACAGACGTTAATGGAGTGCAGGGCGTTGATGTCCACGACGGCGGCTCTCGCATCGATTTCGAGATCGACTACGGCGCCGGCGAGCCGCCCGAGCCGCCCCCACCGACCACGCCGACGCCAACACCGACGCCGGCGCCAACCGACACGCCAACGCCGGGGCCGACGGATACGCCTGTGCCGGCATCGCTGACGCCGACTCCGACCGAAACGGCGACGCTAACGCCGACCCCTACCACCGTCCCACTGGACATCACCTCTTTCACGGTGGCACTCGATGAGGTCAGCCAGACGGATGCCGGCTGCCGAACGCGGCTTAACTGGACCGTGACCGGCAATCCGGCAGGGACGGTACGGCTGCTGAGGCAGTTTGGTGCGACCCTCAACAACGGCACCGCGGAAGTATTGATTGAAGGCCCGCCGGGGCAGGGGGCGTATATCGACCCGTTCCGGGTTGGGCCCTGGACGTATCGCGTGCTGGCGACGTCCCCGCAACAGATCACATCTCAGACGCGAACGGTGCGGCCGATCTGCATTCGGTTGTTCTCGGCGAGCCAAGACTCACATAACTCCATCGCGGTGACGAGACGCATCGAGGGAGAGGCACCGGCGACCTATACGCTCACACGGCTGGGAGCCGGTACCGTGAG
Source organism: Dehalococcoidia bacterium (assembly GCA_035714925.1). GTDB lineage: Bacteria > Chloroflexota > Dehalococcoidia > DSTF01 > WHTK01 > WHTK01. The sequence continues at coordinate 20,563 of DASTLN010000226.1, forward strand.
TGCCGGCCAGGTCCTGTACGGGACGACGATCACGTTCATCGATAGCCCGCTGCTGTGCGAGACGACTTACCAGTACACGCTGCAGGTCTTCGTGGAGAACAGGGTCGTTACGTCGAATACATTCTCAGCTACGACGGCTGATTGCCCGCCTGTCATCCTTTAGGCAGTCTAAAGCGCGACTGGTTCTCGACTGCTTCTGGGATGCGAAGCGCGTGAGGACGACGGGCTAGAGCGACCGTTGCTCCTGCCGGCTCTTGGTTGGCCGACAGGAGTCGTAGAGGAGTAGTCGAATGACGGCGTTCACATCTCCGTAATGGCTTTGACACCTGAAGTAGGCGGCAACGGGTAACAAACCGACACCACTACCGATAACTCGTCAAAACCGACACCATAACTGTCCGTCCTTAAGGGGCTCCACGGCAACCGACCCCATGCTCAGAGCTTTCGTGTCGGGCCGCCTTCTAAGCGGCGGGTCGGTGTGCAGCAGTGATTGATGACGCCCACAAGGCGAATTCAAGCTTGCGTCGCCCAGGGGTATTGCCTATCTTATTCGACTCGGGAAGCCGCGCACCACTGGGCGAGTTCTGCTCCAAGCCCCGCCCTAGTTTCGCGACTCGTAGTACTCGTACACGCCCCGCGAGATCGTCTCGATGAGATCGACACCGCTCTGACGGTCCCAGAGCACCACGAGCACGTAGGCTGCGCCGGGCAGGTAGACGATGCCGGCATCGTGCAGCGCCACCGGCAGGGAGCCCGTCTTGTGCGCGACGCCGATCTCGCTGGGCACACCGGCTCGCAGGCCGTAGTCGATACCCTCCGACAGCAGCAGGCCGACCATCGCGTCGTGCGAAGCTTCCGGCAATCTGCCACCGGCGGCGACAGATTCTAGGAGCACGCCAACGTCCCGAGCCGTCGCGAGCGGATCGCCGGGATAGAAAAGACCGCTGTTGTCGATACTCAGCGCCTCCAGCGCCGCGTTGATCTCGGCGATGCCAACCGTGTCCTGCAAGAGGACACCTGTCGGCGTGTCGCTGATCGCCATCATCAGGCGCAGCGCCTCGCCGACCGTCACCACGTCACCCACCTCGACCGCGTTCGTTCCGAGTTCGAAGGTCTTGTAGTAGGGCGTGACTTCCATGGTGGTGTCGAAGCTGATCAGCCCCAGCGACTCTTGTCGAAAAGCTTCCCACATGACGAAGAGCTTGAAGAGGGACGCCGCGCGGAAGACCTTATCGGCGTTGACGCTGGCGCCCGTGCCGTCCTTCAGGCTCTTCACGTACACGCCGTAGGACGGTAGAGAGTCGCCGGCTAACGCCTGCAGCAACGCCGCCAGCGCCGGGTCAGCCACATAGGCGGCGGGCGGAGCCTCGACGGCAGGGGTGGTCGGCGGCCGCGTCGGGACCTGCGTCGTGTTTGCGGCGCTGGCCGCCGGCGACAGCGTGGCAAGTGCCGCAACAGCCGTGGGCCGCGGTGTCGAGATCGTCGGGGCGTCGGTTTGGTCAGCCGGTGCCTGCGTGCAGCCGCCCAGCACCAGCGCAAAGCCAATCAGCATCGCACCCATTAGCCGGGACACTCCCGCCCAACCGGCCAGGTGGAAACGCTCTGCCAGCCGCCCCAGCGTGCCGGCGCCCGAAAGCACCTGCGATTGTAGGGACGCCATGCTGGAACGAGCCGGAATTCGCCGTCTACGGGTTCGCTGTCACCACGACCCAGTAGTGGCCGTAATAGCTACCGGGGTCGTAGTAGTACCCCACGCCCACCAGCGTCGCCTTCGGGCTGAGCAGGATCGCCGCGTGCGCCGAGCTACCCAGCAGCCGGCTCAACGCCACCGCCGGCGACGCCTGCCCCGCCGACAGCGCCTCGCCCTGGTACTGCCCCTCGAAGCCCGCGGCGGCGATACGCCCTGACGGCGTCGACCCGCTGGGCGGGTAGTGCCCGAAGAAGTTAGTCGTTGCCATGTACTGCGCGTACCCCATCGCAGAAGCCGTCAGCGTCCCGTCGAACTGAAGCTCGGGGATGCCGTTTTCGCTGCGGTACTGGTTCAGCAGCGCCATCATCTCGCCGGCATATGCCGCGGGGTCCACTGGTGGCTCCGGCGTCGGCGTCGGTTCCTCTGGCCCGGCTGTCGCGGTCGCCGGCTCCGGCGTCTCTTCCTCGACCGCCCCGGCTTCCGGCGTTTCCTCCACGTCCGGCACGACGGTGGTCCCCGCCAGCTCGTCGTCCTCGAGAGCCGCCAGCGCGGAGGGTTGCTTATCGTCGTTCGCTGTCTGCTGCAGGCTCAGCGGATTGCTGCTCGGCGCGCCGGAGCTGGCCGACTGCACCTCGCTGCCGCTGCGATCCTGCACCGGCGCCGGCAACTGGCTCTCCGCCGTGGCCGTTAGCTGCGGCGCCGGCAGGGGCACAGCGCAGCCCAACGCCAGCAGGGCCAGCGCGAATGGCAGCAGCGGAAGCAGTCGCGTTGCTCTCATCATCACAAAGAAACCCTTCCTTGGAAGGGTCGCGGGGGAGCTATAAGTTAAGCGCCAGACCGATAACTAGTCAAATCAACTACGGCGCCGGCGCCCAGGTCGCGCCGCCGTCAGACGTCGGCCAGTCGCCCTCCGGCGTCGTGGCCACGCCGTTCTCCGCGTCCGAAAACTCAATCCCGGTCACCGGAAGGCCTGGTGGCAGATCGTCGGCCGCCGTCCAGCTGACGCCGCCATCCGTCGTCCCGAAGAGGTTCACACCCGGGCTGCTCAACCCCAGCCAGCCCGTATCGGCATCGATGAAGTAGAGCGCTTCAGCGGCGTTGCCGTTCGGCAGCTCGCCGGCCCCTGCCTCCGGTGGCGGGTTGCCCAGCGTCGTCATCGAGAGCAGCGTCCAGGTGACGCCGCCGTCCGGCGTCCCGAAGAGGTACTTCTCGCTGCTCCCCGCCGCGGCGCCGCCGATGCACAGCTGCCAGCCATCGCCCTCCGCCAGGAGGAAGAAGGGCCCATCCACCAGCGGCTGCCCTTCCAGCGAATCGCGCAGCGTGCACGGGTCGACTAGCTCGGGCCCCGTCGTCACGGATGGCGCGGTCGGCGTCTCTGTCGGTTTGTCATCGTCGTTACACGCCGTCAACATCACCGCGATGACGGCGAGTAGCGCAAAGCAGAGCCGGGCGGGGAGGGATGCCAAGAGTGGCCTACAGCTTCAAGCCAAGCACTTCGCGGCTCAGAACGCCCGAGTCGATGCGCACCCGCACGTCCAGGACACGCACCTTCACCGTCTTGCCGCCCTCGGCGATCACGACCTCCTCGCCCTTCTCGAAGCGATAGTCCGTGTCGATACGCAGCAACAGCGCCGCCTTCTGCGGCGAAAACGGGTCGGACTCGTAAAACTCGGTCTTCATGCCAGCAATTCTACCGCGCTAGCCCGCGTATCTCAGCGCCTCCGCCACCGGCACCTGCGATGCGCTGCGCGCCGGGATGAACGTCATCACCGCGCTCGCCCCGTACGCGATTCCGATGATGATCAGCAGTCTCGCCCACGGGAAGTGGAAGTCGATCTCCGTGCCTGCCTCACCGATCAGTTCCGGGCTGCTCAACAGGTTGTACGAAAGCGCCGACCCCAGGAACAGCCCCATACCGATTCCCGCAAGTGCAATGAACGACGACTCCATGAAGAAGGAAAGCGCGACCATCCTGCGCGTGTAACCCAACGCTCTCAGCATGCCGATCTGCTGACGGCGCTCCGCCACCGTACGGAACGCGATCACTCCCAGCGCCGCAATACCGACGATCAACCCCAGCCCCATGAACCCCTCGAACAGGTACTGGAAAGCACTCGACTGGGCCGCCTGGTCGTCTAACTCCTGTTGCAGCGAGTCGGCGACCGCGCCGCGCTCGAGCAACGCCGCTTCGATGCTCGAAGCCACCTCGACCGTTGCGGCCTTGGATTTGCCCAATGTCGTGAGATAGAAGCTCTCGACCTCACCGCCGCCGAGGCGTTCCTCCACGACTGACCGCTGCGTGAATATCGCCAGCCAGGCGAACGTCACCGACGTGACCTGCGGCTCCAGGACCCCGATAACGCGCAGCTCAAACTCCTCGCCCGTCTCCGGGTCACGGACCGTCACCACGATAGGCTCCCAAGGCGCGTCGCGCAGGTCCTCCGTACTCGGCCCCAGCCGGAAGGTGTCTTCGCCGCCGCCGAAGTCGTCCTGAGCCCCGGTCGTCGACCCGTCAACGATGGCCAGCGTCGGGTCCTTGAGCAACGCCTCAAACACGGCCGCATCCGAGTCGTAGCCGATGGCGCGTGTTGCCAGCGGAAAGTCCGCCAACCGCGCAAAGTCTTCGTCCATGCCCTGCAACCGGTAGGTCGCGAAGTCCTCGTCTGAGCCAACTGCCTTGACCTGCGGGTCGTCTGTCAGCAAGGTACCAATGCCGGAGACATTCGCGTCGACGTCGTAACCCGCCTCCGTCAGCGCCTCGGCAAGGTCAGGGATGCGGTTGGAAGAGGTCGGCTGCACCCGAACGTCAAAGCCGCCTTTGGCGTCCTCGCCCAGGAACAGCTGCGTGAAGTTGGAGTTCAGTGTCGCCATCACCACCAGGCTGAAGACCACCAGCGTGAACATCGCCAGCGTCATGCCGGTGCGGAACTTTGACGCCAGCGGGTACGAGATCGCCATTCGCATCGCCGGTGTGATGCCGCCCAGCACACGCGTCAGGGCATTGACGGCGCCCAGCAGCCGGTCCGCGTTGAAGATCACGAACAGCGTCGCCGCCGATGTCATCGCGATACCCGAAACGAAGAACATCTCGATGTCGCCGATGACCTTCCCGTCGGGTGCTATTCCCAGCAGCTTGGCGAGCTGGAACAACGGGTCGCTGTAGTCCGACGCCTCATCCACGAAGAGGCTGAAGGGCAGCGGCAGCAGCCAGTACCACAGCACCAGCAGACTGGCGATCGTAAACGCCGGCCGCGCCTGCGCCCCGAAATAAACCGCCAGCATCGCGACGGCAAAGATGAACAGCGTCGTGCCGCCCGTATACGCGAACGCCATGCTCCCGGGCCAGCCACCCCACCAGATCCCCAGCGCGCCGATGATCAACCCCCAGGTCGCCCAGCCACCCAGGTTGCGGCGCTGAGCCGCCCAGCGCCGCGTGCGGAACAGCAGCCACGTCACGAAGGCCATCACGTTGAAGATGACCCACCACAGCAGATAGCCGATGCGGCCGCGCCAGTTCATCGCGCTCAGCGGCTTGTTAACCCGCATCACGCCCCAGACATAGGCGCCCGCCAGCACGCCGCCGGCGAGCAGCCCGGCGCCGTAAGTCCCAAGACCCAGCGTGAAGAAGACGAAGGCCGCCACGCCCCAGATCACCACCAGCGCGATCCAGACCAGAGTCCACACGACGGCCAACGCCGCCGGGAAGAGCTTCTGCAGCGATCCTTCCTTCGGACTCAACCTCGCCTGGTCCGGCAGGTCCCGGATCGCTTCAACGATATTCAAATTTGCGGCGCGCCAGGAGGAAAACGCCACTGTGATGAACGTGATCACCAGGCCAAGGAAATAGGCAATCACGAATCCTTGCGCGTTGAAATGGAAAGTGATGCCGAGGCCGAAATCATCGAAGATCTGCGCCATGATCCAGATCAAGAGACCGGCCACCGCCAGCCCCAGCAGCGCCCCGACCAGCGCCGAGCCGATGTTATAGGCCATCCCCTCCGCGATGAACGACTCCGTGAGGTGCATGCGCTTCATGCCGACGGCCCGCGCCATGCCCATCTCGGAGCGCCGCTCTGCCGCCAGCATGATGAACATCAGGAAGATCAACATCACGCCGGCCGCGATCGAGAAAAGGCCGAACACGACGAAGAAGGTGACGAAAATCGACCCAATCAATTCGGCGAAGTCGACCAGTTCCTGCTTCGTCGTGATGACTTCCATTGGCGCGCCGGACTCGTCGATGTAGTCCTCGACCCGCTCTTCGACGCCGTCGACTCGGCTCAGCGAATCGCGCACGCCGCCCACTGCCGACACCACTATGAGGTCGATGCGCTGCGATTCTCCGGTAATCGACCGCCACTGCGTCAGCGAAGTGACGATTCCGCCCCGCGTGCCCGAGAAGCCATCTTCACCCTCGTTGGAGCTCGTCATCGCGTTGTCTCGCACGATGTCCAGCACCACCAGCTCAACCGGCTGGTTGGCATAGTAGATCGTCAGGCTGTCCCCCACCTCCGCGCCAATCTCTTCGCTCAGCCGTTTCGTGATGTACACCTGATCGCCGCTGAGCGCTGCTGCCGTGAGTCGCTGCCCGTCCGGAGAGTTCAGCCCGCTGAGCACATCCGCCGACTCGGGGTCGACACCCGCCAGCGTGGCCAGCGGCTCGGCGCGGCGGTCGGCCGTGTTGATCGCCGGTACCCGCGTCTGCACCAGGCCGCTGACGCCCTCGACGTCGATATCGTCAGCTAGCGCCTGACGCAGCCCTTCCACATCGGCATCGGTCAGCTCGGTCACGCCGGGAGGCGCCGCATTCCTGTCGAAGGCCAGCACTACGTCGGCGCCCTGCAGGTCGTTGTAGATTTGGTTGGTCACGGAGTAGCCGACGGTGTCGCCGGTCGCGAACGCCGCGCTGACGATCAGCGTCGCCAGCATCATCCCGATCACGATCAGCGTGGTCTGCGTCTTGCGCCGCACCACGTTGCGCAGTCCCATGCGGACCAGCAGAGGGTTGCGCCACCAGATCCAGACCAGCACGCCCGCGATCAGGAGCACCAGCAGAGTCAATGCGATCAGGAAACTGCTGAGCGGTACGCCGAAAAGGTTATCCACGCCGCTTCATCCCCCGGCAAACAGTGTTCCGCCGTACCTCCGCCTTCATTTCGCGCTGCGGGCGACGGCGAGGCCGCGTTCGGTCCGCGTCTCCTCGCTGATCTGCCCGTCGAGCATGTTGATGATGCGATTCGTCGACTGGGCGATCCGCAGATCGTGCGTCACGATAACGAACGTCTGCTGGTTGCGCTCGTTCAGCCCGACGATCAGCTCCATGATCTCGTCCGCGTTTTTCGAGTCGAGGTCACCCGTCGGTTCGTCGGCCCAGACGATGGCGGGCTCGTTGACCAGCGCCCGTGCGATCGTCACGCGCTGCCGCTGTCCGCCGGAGAGCTGCGCCGGCTTGTGTCCCGCCCAGCCTTCGAGATGGACCAAAGCCAGCGACTGCATCGCCCGTTCGCGCGCTTCCCTGGCCGGCACGCCGCTGACTAGCAAAGGCATCTCCACGTTTTCCGCCGCGCTGAGCACGGGCAGCAGGTTGTAGAACTGGAACACAAAGCCCATACGCTGGGCCCGGTAGTGGCTCTTGTCGTCGTCCGAAAGCGAGTTGAGGTCGACGCCGTCTACCCGGACCAGGCCATCGTCAATGGCATCGAGACCGCTGAGGCAGTTCAGCAACGTCGTCTTGCCGCAGCCCGATGGGCCCATGATCGCCACCATGTCGCCTTTCGGCACCTGCAGCGACACACCGCGTAGGGCGTGCACCTCAACGTCGTCGGTCTGATACGTCTTCACCACGTCCACCGCCTCAACGGCGAACGAGCTGGCGATGTCTTCGGTTTGGTTCATGCGTAGCTCCGGGGAAAGGACGGCGTTACGCCGTGAAATCGCGCACAAGTGGCTCTACTAGGCTACCGCAACCAGTCGGCAGATGACACCCACGGTTTCGATAGACGGCAAGCGGTAAGATCAGTCCTGGAGTAAGCGATGACATCATCAAGCGACAGGCGTTCTTGACCTGCTGGCGGAACGCGTCGTGGTCATCTGGTACGCCGAAATCGTCCGCTGGTTCGGCGATAAGGACACGACAACACGGCGCTTGATGGAGGAGCTCCTGGCCAAAGAAGAGAAGCACGCCAACGATTTAGCGGACCTCATGGAAGAGCTCGACCGCTGACAACTCTTGTCACTTTCCCTTTCATGGTGTATGGTGTATACACCATGAAACGAAAGCAGATTTACGTTGATCCCCAGCATGATGAGCAGCTTCAGCAGCTGGCCCTCAGCCGTAAGGTGCCTGTCTCCCTGCTGATTCGCGAAGCCATTGCAGAGTACCTCGTTGAGCAAGAAGAAGCTCCGTCTCTGGAACGTCCGGAGGATCACCCCCTCTGGGGCATCGTCGGCCTCGTTGATGATCCGGAAGCACCGACCGACGGCGCTGAGAACCACGACCATTACCTCTACGGCGCCCCAAAGCGCCGCTCTCGCAAGTGACGTTGGCTTTCGTCGATACCGGCGCCTGGATCGCCCTCATGGTGCCGCGCGACGGCCACCATAGACAAGCGCGGGAATTCTTTCGAGATGTCGCGACTGTAGCGCGGCTCCTCACGTCGAATTACGTCCTTGCGGAGACGGTGACTTGGCTTGCCTATCACGGCCTACGACATCGAGCTGTTCAACTGCGTGAGATGGTGACCGCTGCCGCGGCTATGCGCCGCCTGGAAATCGTTTGGGCGACACCGGAAATCGATGCGGAGGCCTGGGACTACTATCAGCGCCTCGACTCCCGCGAACTCTCGTTTTGCGATTGCGCCAGCTTCGCGATCAGCCATTCGCGCAGCGTGGACTATGTTTTCGGTTTCGATACTGATTTTCGAATCGCGGGCCTCGAACTCAGGCCCTGACGCCTCGGCCGCCCTACTCGCCCTGCGACGAACCGCGCAGGAAGTCCTCGATGTCCTGGACAATGCTCTCGGTCGCCGGAAGCTCCTCCTCGACGACCTCGTAATCGTCATCGTCGTCGAAGCCCTCTGAGTCGATGCGCTCTTCCAACGACTTCACGTAGTCGGAGACCTCGGTATTGCGCGACGTCGCCTCGTTAAGCTGCGCGTCGAAGGCGGCTGAGGCGCGCACCATGCGGCCCAATGGCACTTCCAGCGATAGCATCGCGCTCAGTGACTTCAGCAACGCCAGCGTCGCCGGCGGGTTCGGCGATGCCGAGACGTAGTGAGGCACGTTGGCCCAGATGCTGCCGTTCTGCACAGTCTTGTCCCGCAACGAGGCGCTGAAAACGCCGTTGATCCCCGTCGGGCCCTCGTAGCGGCCGCCCCGCGTGTAGATCCCGGCGCGCTCCAGCATCTCGGCGTCGGGCGCCGTGCCGGTTACGCGCATCGGGCGCGTGTGCGGGTAGTCGACGAACAACGCGCCGAGCGAGATAACGAGCTTCACGTCGAACTTCTCAATCACTTCCATCATCGAAGCCGCGTATGTCTTCCAACGGAGATGGGGTTCGATGCCGTTGAAGATGATCAGGTCCTGGTCGCCGGTCTGGTGGTAGTAAAAGGCGTTGTCCGGCCAATCGATGACACGCTGCTCGCCCTCGTAGCGCACCGTGGGTCGCAGCTGCGTGAAGTCGTAAAACTCCTCCGCCTCGAACTCCGCGATCCGCGTCGCGTGCCAGCGGTCGATCAAGTACTGCGCGGCGCCACTGGCAGCCCCGCCGGCGTCCGACCAGCCCGCGAAGGCCACGATCAGGATTGGCTCTTTCAACTCCGGCGTCTGCAGGATACGCAGATAGGTCATAAGGGTGGCCTCCAATCCAAGGCGTCCTGGCCACTTAGACTTGTCTCGATTCTAGCATGGGCAGGAATCGGGTCGAGAGTCCTGCGCTCCGCCCCCTGTTGCCCTCACCGCTGAGGAGCGCACACACAGCTCCCCTGTTCCCCGTCCCCTGTTGCGTGTTCCCTGGGGGGTGTCGCACGGTGGTGCCAAGGGCCGGACTTGAACCGGCGACCCCAGCTTTTTCAGAGCTGTGCTCTACCAACTGAGCTACCTTGGCACGTGGGACAGGCGTCAACTATAGGAATTCGCCGCGCGGCAAGTCAATCCAGACCAGGCCTACTGCAGATTCGATACCACCTGCTGCATCGCCGTCGTCAGAGTCTCCAGAGCCGCCTCGTCGGGGCGGTTCGGTCCCGCGATGTTGATCTGGATGTAGAGGCTGCTGGTCAGCGCCGCCATGGTTAGAAAGCGGTAGTTGTTCGGCGTGTCCATCCCGGGCAACGCGAACGCTTCGTCGCCGATCCCTGGTACGCTCACCGCGCCTTCGACGTCGCGGTAGTTACTCTCGAACACCGACGTCGCAAACTGCGCTGTACGGATCGTCAGCATCACGAATCGATTGCCGGTCTTGGTCCCCTGCCACTGGCAGGTCGAAACTGCCTCCGTCGGCGGCTCACCCGCGCTCGAAGCGACCGTGTCATCACCTAACGCGGCGTTCACTTGCCCTTCGGTAAGCAGCGTACAGGCGTCCTGCAAGGTCGTACCGCCTCCGCCGCCCGGCGACCCGCCACCCACCACCTGCGTGGGCGCCTCCGCTCCTCCGCCACCGCCACTGCTCCCACCGTCGCCACCCGGCGACCCTCCACCGTCGTCGCCGCCGCCACACGCGACGCCAAGCGCCAGACTGAGCCCGACCAGTACCGCGAGCAGAGAACGCAACTTCATTTCCTCCAACCTGCGCCAGTGCTAACAATGTAGCGCCCGCAAACCATACGCTCCAGCACCGCAGCCGCTCTGCCGGACCCGCGCGACGAAGCCTGCAGGGCGCGCCAAACGAATCTAAAACGCCGCATCGTGACGCTTGACACAAACTCGAAGCCAAACCTATGCTGCGGGTGCCCTGCCCGTCTTGGCAGGCGGGCGACGGGGGAGGGATCCGAATGACTCAAGACCCTGCGGGCCGCCCCAGGCCGCCAGTCTCGATAATCATCGCGGCTACCCTCATTCTTATCCTCGCGATTGTCACCGTGGTTGGCGCGGTCACCGTATTCCAACTGCCGGACGCCGTCACCGAAGCTGGCAAGGACGTTGACCTGCTTTACCAGGCTGTCCTCGCTGTCTCCTTCTTCGTCTTCTTCCTTGTTACCGCGGGCATCATCTGGGCCGTATTCCGCTACCGCCGTGTCGATGACACGATCCCGGAGCAGGTTCACGGCAGCAGCGTCCTTGAGTTCACCTGGACCATCATCCCGATCATCATCCTCGTGGCGCTCTTCATCCCGGCGCTGGTCATTCTGCTCGACCTCAAGACGCCGCCCGATGACGCCGACATCGACCTCACCGTGGAAGCCGTCGGCCACCAGTGGTGGTGGGAGTTCAGGTACCTCGACGACGGCGTCACCGTCCAGGCAACGCCGCCCAACTACGACGATCTTGTCCCGCCGGCGCTCGTATTGCCCGTCGGCAAGACCATCGTTATCAAGGTACGCTCAACCGACGTCGTCCACAGCTTCTCGGCGCCCAACACGCTCTACAAGATTCAGGCCATTCCCGGCACGATTAACCAGATGCACCTCGTCATCGAGGAAGAGGGCGTCTACATCGGCCAGTGCTACCAATTCTGCGGCCTGCGCCACTCCGACATGCTCTTCGTCATCGACGCCCGCTCCGAGGCCGACTACGAAGCCTGGCTTTCTGAGACGCAGGCCGCGCAGGGCGTGAAGCCACAACAGACCGCATCTAGAGGGGACGACTAGGTATGGCGATTCACGCCGCTGCCGCGCCGGCTCACGCTCACGCCACTGAGGGTATGAGCCGTGGCATGGCCGGTATGGTCCTTTTCATCGCCTCGGAGATCATGCTCTTCGGCGGCATGTTTGCCGGCTACTTCTACGTCCGCAACCAGGCCGTCGACTGGCCGCCTCCGGACATCGAGCACACGGTCGACAAGACCTTTGGCGTGATCCTCTCCGTCTTTCTGATCTCCAGCAGCGTCACGGCGCATGCGGCCATCGTCTCCTTGAAAAAGGGCAACCAACAGATATTCAAGCTCGGGCTCGTCCTCACGCTCGTCCTCGGTGGCGTATTTATCGGCGGCCAGATCTACGAGTGGCTCAACCTCATGGACGAAGGCCTCAATGCCAGCTCCGGCACCTACGGCGCCACTTTCTTCCTCATCACCGGCTTCCACGGTTCGCACGTCATCGTCGGCCTCGCGATGCTGTTCGTCGTTCTCTTGCGGGCCTTCTGGAGCGACTTCACACCGACACGGCACCTCTTCGCCGACGCGTCTGTGCTGTACTGGCACTTCGTCGACGTGGTCTGGATATTCGTGCTATCGATTCTCTACCTGTCGTATTAGTACGCAGGCCCACCGGGGGGTGAGCTAACTTGGCGACCGAAGCAATCGCAAGACCAGCGCACGGAGCGCATTCGCGCAACGTCATCCTCGAGTGGCTGCTCACCACGGACCACAAGAAGATCGGCATCATGTATCTGATCTTCACGCTGTCGTTTTTTGTCGTCGGCGGCATCCTTGCGCTGCTTGTACGCACCCAGCTCGCCTGGTCGGACAGCACTTTCCTCTCCCAAAAGGAATACAACCAGTTCTTCACCATGCACGCATCGACGATGCTGTTCCTCTTCGTCATCCCCGTCGGCGCCGGCTTCGGCAACTACTTGCTGCCGCTCATGATCGGCGCCAAGGATATGGCCTACCCCCGCATCAACGCCTTTAGCCTCTGGCTCATCCCCCTCGCCGCCGTCATCATGTTCAGCTCCTTCTTCGTCGAAGGCGGCAGCGCCGCCGCCGGCTGGACGGAGTACCCCCCGGTGACCGGCAAGACCTTCAGCCCCGGCCAGGGCACCGACCTCTGGATCCTCGGCGTTCAGATCCTCGGAATCTCGTCCGTCGGCGGCGCGATCAACTTCCTCGTCACCACGATGACGATGCGCGCGCCTGGCATGTCGATGATCCGCATGCCGATCTTCGTCTGGATGATCGTCGTAACGTCCGTGCTCGTCGTCTTCGCCACGCCGGTGCTCGCCGGCGTATTGACCATGCTCTTCTCCGACCGCTACATCGGCACCCACTTCTTCGACCCGCAGTTCGGCGGCAACCCCATCCTTTACCAGCAGTTGTTCTGGTTCTACAGCCACCCTGCCGTCTACATCATGATCCTGCCCGCTATGGGCATCATCTCCGAGATACTGCCCGTCTTCGCCCGCAAGCCGTTGTTTGGCTACAAGGCGGTGATCTACGCCGGTGCCGGCATCGGCGTTCTTGGCTTCACCGTCTGGATGCACCACATGTTCGCCACCGGCCTCAGCGTGCCGCTCACCGTCTGGACCATGCTCGCCACGATGATGATCGCGGTGCCTTCCGGCGTGAAGATGTTTAACTGGCTCGGCACCATCTGGGGCGGCAGCATCAGCCTGCGCGTGCCCATGATGTTCGCCCTCGGCTTCCTCTTCATGTTCCTCATCGGCGGCGTCGATGGCGTCTTCAACGCCATCGTGCCTGTCGACTACGCGCTCAACGACACCTACTGGGTCGTCAGCCACATCCATTACGTTCTCTTCGGCGGCTCCGTCTTCGGCGTCTTCGCCGGAATCTACTTCTGGATGCCGAAGATGACGGGCAAGATGCTGGATGAGACCCTGGGCATGATTCACTTCTGGCTCATGCTGATTGGCATGAACCTCGCTTTCATGCCGATGCACATCCTTGGTATCAAGGGCATGCCGCGCCGCATCGCCGACTACCAGGGCGGCCAGGGCTGGGAAGAATGGAACCTGATCTCCACCATCGGCGCCTTCATCATCGCCGTCTCAATCGTTGTGTTCATCGTCAACGTCATCAAGACGCTCGCGCTCGCCCCGAAGTCCGCCGGCGATGACCCCTGGGAGGGCAACTCGATGGAGTGGATGACCTCTTCGCCGCCGCCGGAGCACAACTTTGACGAGATGCCGGAGGTCCACAGCGAACGGCCGGCCCGGGACCGGCGCATGGCGCGGCAGTCCGCCTCAACCCAGGCGCACGGAGCAGCGCATTAGATGACAAGCACTCAGAAACCGGCAACTGGCAGCGAGGCTCCACGGGGACCCCGGTTCCTTGTTCCCGGTTCCTTGTGCCGGGCGGGGCGAGGCTAAGGGGGCCCTGTGTTCAAAAGCTGGCAGATATTCGTCTTCTCTCTCATACCACTCGCGCTGGTCTTCGCCGGCGTGATCATCGGTTCGATGGACGGTATCGACGCCCAACGAGAAGTCTTCCCCACGCGGGCGCCACACGCGGAAAACGGCAACACGCCGCCGCCGACCCCCAGCGCGCCCGGTGAGACCGTGATCCAGCTCGTCGCCCAGAACCTCGCGTTCGACCAGCGCGCGCTGAGCGCCACGGCAGGCGCGTCCGTCACAATTCAATTAGACAACCGCGACGCCAGCGTCCTGCACAACTTCGCGCTCTACGGCGACCAGACCCTCGCGCAGAAGGTCTTCGTTGGCGATCTCGTCACCGGCCCCGTCGTCGAAAACTACACGTTCGACGCACCGGCGGCCGGCACCTACTACTTCCGCTGCGACGTCCACCCGGACACCATGAACGGCTCCTTCACCGTCCGATAGGAATTCAGCGCCCTCAGTTTTCCTGCAAGACCAGCCGCGGGCGTAAGGCGCACCGCCACAGGGATGCGCGGGTCGCTGGCGAACGAGCCTGATCTTCCTCCGGGCCGATAATTTCCGGACCGCATGCGCCAAATGGCGGAGACTCGTCATGCGTCTTGCGCCAGATCCCCGCCACCAGAATGTTGACGAAGCGAAGAACGAGCAGCGTACTGGTAATCAACGCCGCCAGGGCACCCACAGTCGCAGTGAACACCCGCTCCTCTGAGGCCGTTCGGCCCTCGTCCCGGCATCGCCTCGGGCTCATCATCTTGACATGCGACCAAAGGTCATCTTGCACAACGCGGTCAGCGCCGATGGCCGGACGACGGGCCTCCATCCCAACCTCGGCCTCTTCTATCAGCTTGCCGGCGCCTGGCACGAGGACGTAACGCTGGCCGGCAGCGATACGATCCTCGCCGCGCTGCGCCGGCCCGTGGAAACTGCACCTCAAGTACCCGCGAGCGCCACCAGGGGCAGGCTCGCCGTCATCGACAGCCGGGGTCGCATCAAGGACTGGCGCAGCATCAAGGCCTGGCCCTTCTGGTCGGCTCACGTTTCGATTTGCGCCTCCACCACGCCACGCCAGCATTTCGACTACCTTCGCTACCAGGAGGTAGACAACCTCACGGCCGGCGACCGGGAGGTGGACCTCGCGCTGGCGCTGCAGGAGCTGGCGAACCGCTATGGTGCGACCACTGTGCGGGTCGAGTCCGGCGGAACGCTCAACGGAGCCCTGCTGAATCAGGACCTGGTCGACGAGGTCAGCCTGCTACTGCATCCCGTGCTGGTCGGCGGGATGAGTCCTCATACCGTCTACCGCACCACTGAGCTCGCCAAGACTGCACCAATAGAGATGATGCTGCGCGACTGCCAGATGCTGGATGGCGGCTATGCCTGGCTTCGCTACGACGTGGTCAGGTAACCGCGACCAGCAGTCATCCCGATGGTGACAGCCGGAGGATCAAAGCACCGCGACTGCAGCGGACGAATCGGGTTGGAACGGCGGGCTGATCACAGACGTGGCTAGCTGAGGACTTCCTCCAGCGCGTTCACCAGCTCCTGCATGCTCGTCGGTCCCTCGAGCTTCATCGACACCTTGCCCTCGGCATCGATCACGAAGAACCACGGCTCGGTCTGCAGCCCGAAGTCCACCGCCGTCTGCACCAGCACCCTGTCCGGGCTCGACGGCACCTCGAACGGCTCGACGTGGATAAACGAGACGCGGTCGCGGTACTGCGGGTAGAGCTTGCGCATGATCTCCAGCTCCGGACCGCACAGCTGGCTCGTGCAGTAACCCGGCACCGCGAACAGCACCAGCACCGGCCGCCCGGCCTCAATCGCCCCCGCGATCGTCTCCGTGTGCATCTCCTCGGAGGGCTCGGCAGAGCTGTCGATCAGCGTGATGTCATCCACGTCATCGATCGTGCGGTTGACGCTGCGCGGCGCGTCCGCGCCGATCGGCACCGTCGTCGACGTCGTCCCCACGCTGAAGCTGGGACGAATAGTCTCCTTGCGCTCGCCGGTGTCGATCTCAAGCTCCACGCCCCAGCGCCCGGCCTCGTCGAACTCGAGCACCGACGTGTAGATGCCCACCTGCTCACCAACGTTTGCGTGGTTGTGCACGGTCCCGTCAGTGTGAACGTGCTCGATGATCTCTTCGATGCCGGCGTCGCGCGCCGGCACGCTGGAGAGCGCGTCAAGTTCGAAGCGCTTCTCTTCCGTCCCATCCTCGAGCAGCCGGTAGAAGACCATGTGCACGTCGGCGTCGATTATCAAAAGCCCGTCCGCGTCGATCAGCGCGAAGGCAAAGCGATTCTTCCCCGTGACCAGCTCCGTGCTGACCAGCTCGGGACGAATGTCATCCGCGCCGATCACCACGGTATCCGCGAATTTCTTGCCATCCCCACCACCGCAGGCGCTGAGGAAAATGGCAGCGGCGGTGACCGCGATTAAGACGCAAAACTTTGTGTACACAGTCACAAGGATCGTAGCACGCACTTCGGGGGTCAGAGCAAGACAGACGCGCTCCGACGCGATAATCTGTCCCCGTCCCGGCAGCCGCCTTCGGGCCTCAGGGCCATGGCGCGACTCTTCACTATGATGCCAATGTGACCAGCGAACTGCTTCAGCTCAGAACGAACACTCGATGGGCCCTCGGCCTCGTCGGCGCCACCCTCGCCTACAACACCGCCGAGGCTGCTCTCTCCATCGCCGCGGGGATCGTCGCCGGCAGCGTCGCACTCGTCGGCTTCGGCTTCGACAGCACAATCGAGGTCAGCGCCGGCATCGTCGTCCTCGTCCACCTGCTCCAGCGCAGCGAGGAAGACTCCGCCTGGGAGCAGCGCACCGCGCAGTTCGTCGGTCTCACGTTTGTCCTGCTCGCCGTCTACGTTGGCTACGAAGCCATCAGCGACCTCATCGCCACCCATGAGCCCGATGTCTCCTACCTCGGCATCGCAATCGCAATCGCCTCGCTCGTCATCATGCCCGCCATGTCCGTTGCCAAGCACCGCCTCGCGCATCGCATCAACAGCCGCGCCCTCGAGGCTGAATCCCGCGAAACGCTGATCTGCAGCTACCTCTCGGCCGCGTTGCTCCTGGGTCTCGGCGCCAACGCGCTGCTCGGCTGGTGGTGGGCGGACCCCGTCGCCGCGCTCGTCATCGTCGCCGTCCTCGCCCGCGAGGGCTGGGAGGCCTTCACCCGAAAAGAGCTCTGCTGCATCGACTAAGTGACAGGTGATAGATAACAGTCAAAAGCTAGCAGGCCACCCCTCAACCTGTTACCTGTTACCTGTTATCCGCAATCTGCGGCCCTATGCCCTATGCCGCCCCATCGTCATAATGAAGCAGACGGGGTGATGCCTGTGATGGTCGAATGGCCGGGGCGCTGCAGCAGCTGCAGCGATCAAATCGAAGACTGGTCCAGCGCCGGACTCCTGGACAAACGCTGGATCCACAAGACTTGCTACACGCGGCGCTGGAACGACGCCCATTCGCGTGGTGAGACGCCGCCCGAGCTCCAGTCGCCCGTCGAGCGCGGCCGCCTCCTCGAGTTGCCGATGCTGCTCTTTCTCCTCATGTTCCACTTTGGTCTCGGCGCCGCCGTCGCCGGCTGGATCATGATCGACCAGGACCAGACGCCTGGCACCGGCGCCTTGCTGCTCGTCATCGGCATCGTTGTCCCCTTGATCGGCGTCGCTGGCGTCGCTCTAAACATCCTCAGCCGCCGCCGCATCCAGATGGTGCAACAGGCAGTCGACCTCGCCGGCGGCTGGAAGCCGGGGCCGTAAGTATGCCGCTCCTGCTCCACCTCGGCCACCAGATCGGCACCTGGAGCCTCGAGCCCAGCGTGGTCACCGGAGCCTTCATCGCCCTTGCCTTCTATGCTTACGGCGTCTTAACCCTCAAGGACGCCTTCAACGGCTGGCGCGCCGCGTCCTTCACGGCAGGCGTCGCGGCCATGTTCCTTGCGCTCGTCTCGCCCCTCGATTCAGGGGCAGACCGCCTGCTCTCGTTGCACATGCTGCAACACGTCGCCATCACGACGGTCGGCCCGCCACTGCTCCTCCTCGGCCTCACGCCCGCGCTCATCGACCCCGTCCTGCGCCTCAGACTGATCAACCGCGTCGCGCGTACGGTCACGCATCCCCTGTTCGCCGGCACGCTGTTCATCGTCAACATGTGGTTCTGGCACGTACCGCCTGTCTATGGCGCCGCACTCGACCACCTCGCGATTCACATCACGATGCACCTGGCATTCATCGCCACGGGCATCCTGTTCTGGTGGCCCGTGATCCAGCCCACGCCCGCTACCGGCCGTCACGGCGACGGCGCTCGCTTGCTCTACCTCTTTGCGACCGGCATGCCGATGGGCCTGCTCGCGCTGCTCTTCTTCGCCAGCAGCGGCGTCATCTACGACCACTACGCGACCGTCGACAGGCTGTGGGGCGTATCGGCCACGGACGACCAGCAGATCGCAGGCCTCGTGATGGGTGCCCTCGGCGAAGCCGCCAGCTTCGCCGCGATTACGATCCTCTTCTTCCGCTTCCTCGACCACGAGGACGCGGTGGTGGCGGGGCCGGGACCGGTTCCGGGCCGAACAGACGCAACATGAGCTTCTGGGCCAGCACGCTCCCCACCAGCGCCCCGATCACGCCCGCGACCAGCACCGCCCACTGCGGCAGCCCCACCACCGACGCAACCACGAAAAATAGAACAGTCACGCTGGCGCCGAAACCCCACCGCACCGCGCGTCGACCCAGCATTCGGAAGTAACCCCGCAACATCGCTCCGCAGTATAGCCGCGACCCGATTGACACGCCCGCTGCCCCGCGATAAAGTCACCGCGACGGGACGTTATTGCAATTGGTTGCATTTAGCTTTAGCCGCGGGACGCTCTCATGAGTTTTGAGTCTCTCCTGTTGACGGCCGGTATCGGCGGCATCGGCGTCTACGCCGCCGCGCTGGCGCTTGGCATTCGTCACGGCATCGACTGGGACCACATCGCAGCGATCACCGACATCACCAGCACCACCGCCGCCATCGACGACGAAGACGAAAGCTGGCTCATCGGCGAACCCGGCGTCATGCTCACAGACGAAAGCCACCACTCAACCCACTCGCACACCCACGAGGACGAAGGTGCGCCGCTGGTCGCCGCCGGAGCCCCGCTCCCGTCTGCCACGCCCGGCTCCGCGACCGCAACCCTGACGCGCCCGCTCTCCGGCGTCCGCGTCCTGACGGCCTCGCTGCCGCCCAGCCAGAAGCAGGCGCTCTGGCTCGGCTCGCTCTACGCCATCGGTCACGGCGCCGTCGTCGTCGTGCTCGGCGTCATTGCCATCCTCGCCGCCGAAGTCCTCCCGGACTGGATCGACCCGATCATGGAGAAGCTCGTCGGCGCGACCCTGCTCTTCCTCGCCGTATACCTCTTCTACTCCGTCTACCGCTACTACCGTGGCGGCGGCCAGTTCCACATGCGCAGCCGATGGATGCTCGTCTTCGCCGGCGTCAGCAACGCCTGGCACTGGATGCGCTCCCACGTCGGCCAGCACGAGCACGTCCACGTCGAGCCGCAGAACTACAGCTCCCGCACCGCCCTCGGCATCGGCGTCATCCACGGCATCGGCGCCGAGACCGGCACCCAGGCCTTGATCATCGCGACCGCCGTCGGCGCCACAAGCCAGGGCGTCGCCATCAGCGCCCTCTTCGTCTTCGTCGCCGGCCTGCTCGTCTCCAACACCGTAATCACCGTGACGTCCACGTTCGGCTTCGTCTCAACACGGCGACGTCAGACCATCTACGTCATGGCCGGCCTCGTCGCGGCCGTCTTCAGTCTCGTGCTCGGGTTCGTCTTCCTAACCGCCTCCACCGGCATCCTGCCCGACCTCGACCCCTACTTCCGCTGGATCGGCGGCCCGGGCTAGCCGAGCCACGCGCAGTCAGGACCGTTACGCACAAGGAAGCTTCGGCTCCCCTGGCGCTCTCTAGGACCTGCATCCCCGCCACGCCCTCGAAGCTTCAGGTTTCAACCTGCAGGGTCCGTTTCTCATACAAAAGCCCCGTCCAATCCCAACCCACGTCCAACCACCCACACGAGCGGGTCTCCAGCAACGCAACCGGACTCAGTAGTGCCGCAGCCTCAGCTCCGTCCGTGCCCCAACGCAGTCCACGAGGCGCTTTGCCTGCAACAACGCAAGCAGGGTCAGTAGGGGCGCAGTACATCCTGAGCTGCGTCGAAGGGCACCTGCGGGGGAGTCTGAGGGTCGCAGAGTCGCCCAGAGACGTCTCCCCTCAGGATCAAAGTTGGAAAGAAGGTGAAGCGCACAAGCCAGAGCGGTAGCGACGGCGCAGGCCTGCCCGTCGCGGAGTGGAAGGGACGCGAAGCCTTCGCCGCTCCGAGAGCCCTCTAGACCTCCGCCCGCGCCAACAGCAACGGCAACGGCGACCGCCCCAGCAGCGTCAACGCCACGCTCCCCATCACCACGTGCCGCCGAGCGCTATATCCATGCGTCGATATGGCGATCGCGTGCGCCCCCAACTCCTGCGCCTTCTCGATGATCGTCGTATCGACGCCGGCGCCGCGTGGGATCTCCCGCACCACCGTCTCAACGCTAAGCGATGCGGGCAGCAGCCCTCGCGCGGCTTCCAGCTCGTCCCGGCAGGACTGCATCGCCGCCTCGTTGTCGTGACCGCCGGGCTCGTGCTCGTGCACCCGCAGCAGCGTGAGCTCGAAGCCGCCGTCGCCTGCAAGCGCCCCCAGCGCGTGCAGCACCGCCGCGGAGGCCGGCGAGCCGTCGCTCGTCGCCACGATGCGATACGGCGCGGCTTCGGGCGCGGGCAGCTCCACCAGCGGTCCGCTCACCAGCAGCGGCAGCCTGGCCGCACCCAGCACCTCCAGCGCCACGCTGCCGTGTAGCGCGTGGCGTAGCGCTCCGTGGCCCCGCGAGTCAATCGCCAGCACCGCCGCATCCAGGCGCTCTGCGACTCTCAGGACCGCCTCAGCCGTCCTCTCTCGTCCCTCCCGCGCCTCCACCAGAACCTCACCGGCGATACCCAGGCGGGTAAGCGTGGCGATCGCCGCCTCGCGCGCCCGGCTTGCGTCAGCCTCGGCCTCATCCGGCACCTGAAGCAGTATCAAGGGAACGTTGAGCGCCGTGGCCAGTAGTGTCGCGTGCGGCAACACACGGTGCGAGTGCACCGAGCCGTCAGTCGTAACCAGTACCGGTTTGTTCCTGTTCATGTTGCCTTCCGTTCAGGCCGACTCGAGCTCGGGGCTACGGTTCCGCGTCGCGAAAAGCGACCCCAGGATAGCCGCCAGCAGCACCAGACCAATGACCCCCAGCGAAAGCCAGATCGAAACGTGAACCGCATCCTCGGTCAGCATCTTCACGCCCACCAGCACGAGCACCAGGGCCAGGCCCACCTTGAGATAAATGAATCGGTGCATCGCGCTCGCCAGCATGAAGTACAGCACCCTCATGCCCAGGATCGCGAACGCGTTCGAGGAGAAGACGATGAACGCATCGTCCGTGACCGCGAAGATCGCCGGGATTGAGTCCACCGCAAAGATGATGTCTGTCGTCTCGATCACGACTAGCACGGCAACCAGCGGCGTCGCCATCAGCACTCCGCCCTGACGGACAAAGAACCGCGTCCCGTGATAGTCGGCCGTGATCCTGACGACTCGCCGCAGCAACCGCAGCGCCTGGTTGTTCTCCGGATGGACCTCCATCTCCTTCGAGATCGCCATCCTGATACCCGTGAACACCAGGAAACCGCCGAAGACGTAGATCATCCAGTGGAACGCGTCCAGCAGGCTGGCGCCCGCCGCTATGAACGCGATTCGGAACACGACGGCGCCCAGGATGCCCCAGACCAGCACGCGATGCTGGTACGCCGCCGGTACGTTGAAGTACCCGAAAATCAACGCGAAAACGAAGATGTTGTCGACGGAGAGGCTGCGCTCGATGACGTAGCCCGCCATGTACTCACCGGCACTATCGCTGCCGTGCCACAACCAGATAACGCCCGCGAAGCCGACGCCGATGACGGTCCAAATGACGCTCCAGACGAACGCCTCCGAGAAAGAAATCTCGTGTGCCTCCCGGTGGAACACCAGCAGGTCGAGTGCCAGGAGAACGAAGATGAGACCGATGAATGCGGGCCAGACCCAGAGATCGACGTCCACAAAACCTCCAGCTGATAAAGCTATCAGCCGAAGGTCTGTCCCGCCGCCGTGGGCCGCGTCACCGGCCCCGTTGTGATTGAGGCGTCTTGACGATAACGCTGTCTAGGGTTACTCCCCTTCGGTCTACTCAGCTTACTCGGCTCTCGAGACTCGAAACAACAGCCCAACCGCCATCGCAATGCCATTTCGATTCCGATCGCGCAGCTTCGCGCACGTTTGACACTCCCTGACCAGCCCGTATGATTGCGACAAGGCTTCGCTTATGTCAGACAGGACCTCCCCCGCAACCGCGGCCATCCTCACCCTCGGCTGCAAGCTCAACATCGCCGACTCTGAGGCGATGGCCCGCCGCCTGCGCGACGCCGGCTGGAACGTTGTCGACCGCCTCACGCCCGATACCGGCGCCCGGGCCGTCATCGTCAACTCCTGCAGCGTCACCCACGTCGCCGACCAGAAGTCGCGTCACCTCGTCCGCCTCGCCCGTCGCCTCGCCCCGGACGCCACCGTCGCCTTCACCGGCTGCATGCTCGAAACCGCGCCCCGGGACCAGCTCGACGCCCTGGCAGCCGACCTCATCTACCATCAGCCCAACCAGCTCGCCCTCGCAGACCGTCTGATCCAGATGCATCCTGTGCTCCAACCAGCTGAGTTTCCTCTCCCCAGTCCAACATCCCCTCTCCCTCGGCAGGGAGAGGGCGAGAGTGAGGATGCGGCGCCCCGTCCGTCTCAAGCGCCTCATCTCACAGCGCCTCGCACGCGTACCCTCAAGACTCGCGCCTTCATCAGCGCCCAGGAAGGCTGCAACGACCTCTGCGCCTTCTGCATCATCCCCAAAACTCGCGGCCGCGAGCGCTCCAAGTCCGTTGATGCCGTCGTCGCCGAGGCGCTCGCCCGCGAAGCCGAAGGCGTCCAGGAGATCGTCATCACCGGCACCCAGCTCGGCGCCTATGGCCGCGACTGGGGCCACCGCACGCCGTATCCCGTCCTCAAAGCCCTCATCGACCAGACGTCGATACCGCGCATCCGCATGTCGTCGCTGCAGCCTCAGGACCTTTCAGACGAGGTGATCGACCTCTGGCAGAGCCCTCGTCTCTGCCGTCACTTCCACCTCGCCCTGCAGAGCGGCAGCGCCGCCGTCCTGCAGCGTATGCGCCGGCGCTACACGCGGGACGAGTACCGCGACGCCGTGCGCCGCCTACGCAACGCCAGCCCCGATGTCGCCATCACCACGGACGTCATCGTCGGCTTCCCCGGCGAGACAGAAGCCGAGTTCGAAGCGAGCTTCGCCTTCTGCGAGGAGATCCAGTTTGCCGGCATCCACGTCTTCCCCTACTCCCAGCGCAGCGGCACCGTCGCCTTCAAAATGCCGGACCAGGTGTCTGACCCCGTCAAGAAGCAGCGCGTCCACCGCCTCATTGAGCTCGCGGACCGCATGTCGGCCGCCTACCGCGCCCGATTCCTCGGTCAAACCACAGCAGTCCTTTGGGAGCCGCGCCGTGGCGGCGCCTGGGAAGGACTGACGGACACCTACATCCGCGTCCGTGCCGAATCCAGCACGGACCTCACCAATCAGCTCACATCCGCCCTGCTCCTGGATCAGCGCGATGGCGTCATGTGGGCACAAATCACCGAGGAGGTGACGCCGTGAACACATTCAACCGCGTCTCCCTGGTCCTGCTCTGCCTCGTCCTCATGTTTGGCGCCGCAGCGATCACCGCGCTCGCCTGGGGCGGCCCCGACGAGTCGATCGACTGGCTACGTGACGCCATCAACTGGCTCGACGAGCGCAACACGGACGGCACGAAGTTCATCATCACCACCGCCGCGGTCGTCGTGATGATGATGTCTCTGACCGTCTTGATCGTCGAGCTCTATCCGCGCGCCGGCGGCCAGGTTAAGGTCACCGACCTCCATGTCGGCGACGCCGTGCTCTCCACCGCCGCCATCGGCCAGCGCGTAGAAGAGGCCGTCACCCTGGTGCCCGATGTCGCCGACGTACGCGCCACCGTGAGGGCGAAGCGCAAGGGCGTCGTGGTCAATCTCGACCTCCACGTCGACCCACAGGCCAACCTCGCAGCCGTCATCGACGAAGCCAGCGAGGCCGCCCGCACAGTCCTCACGGAGAAGGTACACGTCGCGCTTGCGGAGCCACCCCGCACCCGCATCCACTACCGTGAGCTACGACTGCGCGGCCGTCCACCACGCCGCCCGGCCGCGATCGAGACCGTGGTTAGTGAGCCCGAGCCCGTGACTCCGGACGAACCGGAAGTCGAGGCGCCCGCCGAGAATCAGGAGGAGACAGCCGTCAAGGCATGAACAAACGCCTGCCATCCCTCAGCAAGGACAACCTCCCGGCCGTCATCGAAAGCATCCTCTTCGTCGCCGACGGCGCGGTGGAAATCTCGATGCTCTCCCGCGCCCTGCGTCGCCCGGCCGATGCCATCGAAGGGGCGCTCGCCGAGCTCGAAACGCGCTGCGCCGAGGGCGGCACTCGCCTCCAGCGCACCCGCGACGCCGTGCAACTCGTCACCTCCCCAGAGACGGGTCCCTACGTCGAGCGCTTCCTCGGCCTCGAAAGCCGCCAGCGGCTCTCAGGCGCCGCCCTGGAGTCGCTCGCCATCATCGCCTACAAGCAGCCGATGACTCGCGCTGGCGTCGAGCAGATACGCGGTGTCAACTCGGACGGCGCTATCGCCTCCCTGATCGCCCGCGGCCTCGTCGAAGAGGTCGGCCGCGCCCCGAGCCCCGGACGTCCCGCTCTGCTGGGCACCACGCTGCGCTTTCTGGAGCACTTCGGCCTCAGCAAGCCCGGCGACCTCCCGCCCCTGCCCGCCAATGGCTCAATCCTCGACCTGGCAGAAGGCCTCGTAGAAGCCGCCTCCAGCGCGGACGAGGACGAAGAGGCCGAAACCGCCGAAGCGGCAGGCGAAGCGTCCGAGGGCGGTGAAGCCCCCGTTGAGGACGAAGAGCCCGCCCCGGCCGGCTAACGGCTCCGGCCTCTCCATGCCTTACACCCTGTGTCCTATGCCTCTGTTCTCCGTCCCGGTGGGGCAGGGCTGAGCGGCGTCGTGCCCGTCGCGCTCTGCCACGTCACGCTGCGACTGCCCGAAAACGCCTCCCTCAAGGGGAAACGCGCCGTCATCAAATCGATTCAGCAGCGCCTGCACAACCGCTTCAACGTCTCCGTCGCCGAAGTCGACCACAACGACGCCTGGCAACTCGCCGGCATCGAGATCGCCGCCGTGGCAAACACAGGTGCCCACGCGTCGGAGGTGGTGGCTAACGCCGTCGCCTACATGCAGGCGCTTCGACTGGACGTTGAGGTCGTTGAGGAAGAAACGGAAGTAATCGGCTAGGCCCTGCGGCGGCGGTCGAAGTCACCCTGGGTCAGAGTCGCGTCCGGCAATGTCACCATCTCCGTCCAGAACAGGCGCACCGTATCCATCACCTTCTGAAACTCGGCCAGATCAACGGGCTTGATGATGTAGGCGTTAGCGCCTGCCGCGTAGCTGCGAAGGACGTCCTCCGCCCGGCCGGAAGTCGTGAGCATGATTACTGGAATATGGCCCAACTTCGGATCGCCGCGGATCTCCTTCAACACCTCAATGCCGTCCATCTTCGGAAGGTTCAGGTCCAGGAGAATCAACGTCGGCAGCGGCCCGGTGCCGCTGCGCAGGAGATCAACCGCCTCCAGCCCGTCACCAGCGTGCGTGATCGGAATCTCAGTGCCTTGTCTCGAGAAAACGCGACGAGTCAACGCCACGTCAAGCGGATTGTCTTCCACGAGTAGGATCCGGGGCTGGTTGATGGTCTGCCTCAACACTAGTTATCGGTAGGCTGAAGTAAAAGGTGCTACCTTCGCCCGGCTCCGACTCAACCCAGATACGTCCGTCCAGCGATTCAACCGCCTTCTTGCAGATCGTTAGGCCAATCCCCGTGCCCTCGGTTTCAAGCCGCGGGTCCAGCCGCTGGAAAATCCCAAAGATCCGATCGTGAAAGCGCGCGTCGATGCCCTTGCCGTTATCCCGCACAAAGAACGTGTAGCTGGCCGCGTTATCCTGTTGCCAACCGACCTCGATCACGGGCTTCGCGTTGTCGTCGTATTTCACCGCGTTGCTGATCAGATTGCGGAGGATCTGCTTCACTCGGACCGGGCCGCTATGGATCACCGGCAGGTCTTCGGCAACCTTGAGGACAATGCCCTTCTCCTTGAGCAGATAAGCCATCTCCGCCTCCACTTCGCGGACTTCCTCCAGCATCGAGATGTCAGAGTGGCCGTTCTCGGCGCGCGCGATGCGGGAAAGACTCAGGAGGTCGTCTATCAGCCCTCGCATCTGCTCCGCGCTTTGCTTGACAACTGTCAGGCTCTCCCGAGCGCTGTCATTCAGACTCTCCGAATTGTCTTCCAGCACCATGGACGCGAATCCGGAGATACCCCGCAAAGGCGCCTTCAGGTCGTGGCTGACCGCATAGGTGAACTCCTCGAGGTCCGTGTTCGTGCGGGACACCTGTACCGCGAAGCGCTCCAGTTCCGCTTCTGCCGCTTTACGCTGTTCGATCTCATACTCCAGGCGGACGTTTCGCTCATTCAATTCCTGCGTTCGCCCGGCCACGCGGCGTTCTAGCTGGACATTCGACTCCTCCAATTCATCCGCTGCCTCCTCGCGTTGCCGATCCCGCAGATCGATGACGGAGGCCATCGAGTGAAAGGCGTTGTGTAGCTCCGTAATCTCGCGCACTCCTCCGCGCTCCGGGGCGTGCCAGACGGTTTCGCCGCTGGCATAACGCTGCACGTCGGAGATCAGTCGGCGAGTCTGCCGGCTCAAGAACACCGAGCCAAGCCAGACCGCAAACATCGCAGCCACCGCAACAATGCCCATGAGCGCGAGGTTACGGGTCAGGGCGCGGTCAATGGCTCCATAGGCGACCGAAGTCGGAATCCCTACGACCAGCGTCAGGCCGGTCGCATCGAGTGTGCCCACCGGCGTGAAGCCATAGAGACGCTCCTCGCCATCGAGACCGGCCACCTCGGCCGTACCGGCACGGCCGCCAATGACCGTCGCCAGCTCGGAACCCGCGACGCTTTGACCGACCCCTGTCTTTGCATCCACGTTTGTTGCAATGACCGTACCGTTGCGGTCCAGCAGAAGATAAACGGCACCATCGGGCAACGACGCGTCGGAAACACGGCTGCTTAATACCTCTGCGGGGATCCCGGCGAGGAGCACCGCCACCATCTCTCGGCCGGCAAAGACAGGCTGAGCGTACGTAACGCTGCCGATGCCGTCACCCTGGCCGGCTTCATACGAACCCACGGTAAACTTCCCGCCCGCCACGGCGCGCTTGAAGAAGTCCCTCTCACTGAGGCTGGCGATAGGATCGCCCGGCTCCAGCGGACTGTCCGAGCATACGGTGTCGCCTCGCAAGTCTGCCACCAGGAAGTAGCCATCCTTGTAGGCCGGATAGTCGTCCTGCAGGCTGGCCAGCAACTGGTTACAACCATCGCTGTCAAGCCTCCTGACGGCGTCGCGAAGCGACAGAGACAGAAGCAGGTCCTGGATCGATCCAACGGAACGCTCGACCTCTCGGCCGGTCCCATCGGCATAGCGGATGGCGTTGACGCTCGCGTCGTGACGCTCGCTGTCGCGCTCCTCTATCGAAATGAAGACCAGTAGCCCGAAGGCAGGGAGCATCGCGAAGGCAACCAGGAGAAGCAGTCGACTGCGAAGTGAACTCAGCATCGTCTTTGCAAATCGGCCCAAAACTCTAACGACATGAGACTTTCTGCCGAAATACGTGGGCGAGGTGGTGAAACTTGCCCGCATTGCATCGGCCCCATGACCGGCGCACGGAGCGTCTCACCCGCGAAAGTAGAGGTGGTTTCAATGATCAAGACCGTGTTCACCAAGCCTGCAGACGCCAGAGCCGATCTCAAACCCTTCTCGCCACGCGCGATGCGAGTTTTGATCGTCGAAGACGATCCGCTGGACAAGACCTTGATGGCGCGGGCCATGGAGAAGTTTGGCGCCAAGCGCATCACCACGACCGAGACGGGGGAGGACGCCTTGCGACGCCTTGAGCGCGAGAGCTTCGACGTCGTCCTGGCAGACCAGGGGTTGCCGCGCATGAGCGGGCTCGATCTGGTGGAAATCGTACATCAGCGGTGGCCGGAGACTCGCATCATCCTCGTCACCGGCGCGCGCAACGAGCATGTTGCCGCCGCGGCCATCAAGGCGGGCGCCTGGGAATACGTCGCCAAGGACGACTTCCTGACCTCCGGCCTGATCCGCGCAGTCCACTCGGCCGTCCGCACCGATCAGCACCTCAATCGGCAGGCGATAGGCGCCACCACAGACGCCTTGCAATTGCTGCGCCAGTCCCAGGCCGAGCTGCGATGGCTGCGAGAGTCGGAGTTGACTTCACACTCCGCGGCCTTCGAGCTAAGCCTCAACGACGTCGAGCTCGACCGCAGTCGCGGCGCGATCGAGAGGTACCTCGAGGAATCCATGATCTCCTTCCCGCTGGTGCCGCGCCGCGAGGAAGACGCTCTCATAACCGTACTGCTCGCGCGCGGGTCCAGCCCGCTGGAAGTCACCCGCCTGGTCGAAGAGGCCATGGAGGTCATGGAAGTTAGCGCGCCGCAGGACTCAACCCTCGCCTTCCGGCCCTCCCTTTGTCTTTCCCGGCTGCTGATGCGCTTGCTGCAGGAGTACCAGGGGCAGATCGGTCTGGCGGCAATGCAGGAGGCTGCCTGAGTCGTTCACTCAACGCGCTTCGAAGCCACCACGCGGCCCAGCAGCTGTTCGGTATCTGTTACCTGCTGCGCGAGCGCAAGCCGCGGCGTTTTGGCGTCATCCGCGAAGCGCCGCCCGGCAGCCTGCTCGGCGAGATGCTCTACCCTTCCGCTCACCACCTCGGGTCGAGGTCACCACCGCTGAATAGACTAATGAAACAGGCCGGTCGTTAGGACCGGCCTGTTTGTTGCAGGGCACGATGCTTGCTACCGCTGGTTCACCCAGCCCGCCCAGTTGGGCGTCTTACTCGTAACGGGCGGCCCCTTGATAGGCGTAGTCCGTAAACTCCCAGACTCCCGCCACACGGGCCCACAGCCGGACGAACACGCTTCTGCTCTGCCATGGCAGGTTGCTCACCGTCACTGCCGTGGCCTCGCCTTGCGAAGCCGAGTAGATGTCATTGCCACCTGGCTTCGTGCCAATCTCCAGCCTGAACTCGTCAACCGACTGCGTCGAAGCCCACTTGAACGTAACCGTCGTGCTGGCGAGCTGCGTGTGCGGCGTCGGACCGACCAGCTCAACGCTGGAGGACATCCGCGTGCCGTCGTCCGGGACGCTAAAGGTGGTCACCCAGTACCACTTGTAGCGCGAGGTGGGGTTATACGCCCTCGCGATGCCGATCTGGGTGTAAGACTCGAAAAGCATGTTGCGGTTGTGGCCGCTGGAAGAGCGCCACAGCCCGAACGCCGACACCGCGGAATCGATGATTGTGCCGGCTGCCAGGTTCTCGCCGGAATTCATCGTCGCGCCGCACTCCGCGATGCGCGTCTGTGAGTCGCGACCCATGGAGTCGCGGTGCGAGAAGTAATTCTTCGTCGCCAGGTCCTGCGCCATCCACGACGCGGACTGGTTGAGGTTCACCGATACCGTCAGCGGCGCCAGGCCGTTGCTCGTCCGGTACTGGTTGATGATGCCTAGAAAAGCTTGCTCCGCTTCGTCGAACGTCGCATCTGCAACGCCACACGTGGCCGAGGCTTCTGCTGACTTGACGCCGCCGGAAGCCACGAGCATCAGCGTCGCGATAGCGAAGATGCCGGCTAGCAGGTGACGCAGGCTACGGGGATATGGCATGCGGGTTATGCCTCCTTGCCTCTGCTATAGGTTTCGTCGCCGGGCCCCCGAACCTTGAGTCAGGGAAGACCACGAAACCGCTATCGGCGACACAGAGAGAGACGGCGGTTGAAAACCTCTCTCTTTTGCCCCGCCGTCGTTTGTTGTGCGCCTGCCGTCAGCCGGTTCAATCAGCTCTGGGGAGCCTTTGTCGAAACTCCGGCAGCAGCGAACGATGCGGCTCTCGCGTTCGTCGCCTCGATCATGTGACGCGGGATCGCTTTCGGGCCGCCCAGGCCGTACGCGTAGAGGCAGATTTCGGCCGCCTCTTCTACCGTGATGTTGGCTCGCACGGCGCCACCCAGCGAGTCAGCGAAGACCAACACGCCGTGGTTCTCCAGCAGGACGCCTTTGATACCCTGGTGCCCGTTCAGCACCTCGGCGATGTTGTTAATCGATTCGTCCGAGCCCCTCGGGCCGTACTTGGCCAGCGGTACACCATCCACCATCCCGTTTCGCACCAGCGCCTCATAGGCGCTCGGGATTGCCTTACCCGCCACGGCGAAACCCGTCGCGAAAGGCGAATGCGTGTGGATGACGCTGGAAAACTCGGGACGCTGCCGGTAAACGATGCCGTGCATCTGAATGATCTCGGCGCCAACCGGCATCACCGTGCCCTCGATCAACGTACCGTCCAGCTTGAACAGCGCGATGTTTTCGGGCTCCATCGTCGCGAGCGAGCCGCCCGCCGTGAGCAGGAACGCATCCTGGTCCGGGAGCCTCATGCTCACATTGCCGTGCAGACTCTTCGTCATGATTCCGCTCTGCACGATTTGCTGCGTGGCCTCAATGACCTCTTTCTTGTAGTTGGCCATGTTGGCTGTCGTCAAAGTAAGCCTCCTGGTACCAGCGGAGTACACGCTCACTAAGGACCTATAGGACGCTCGCAGTATGCTCAGCGGCCTTAACGGAGGGCAAGCTATGGAAATGTAACGTCTTAGCTTTGAAAAAGGCTTCAGCGCATTACGAAATCCGTGCAATGCGTAACAATCGGCCTCAAACCCCCCGGATCACTTCAGGAGTCATCACCCGCTAACCTGTAGACATGCGAATGAAGGCCATAGCAACCCTGCGCCCGATCTCCTCTGTCGTCGCCCTCTCGATCGCCGCCCTGCTCGTGGTCGCTACGCTGATCGCGGCCTGCGACTCCAACAGCGACCCGGAAATCACCACCGTAACCGTCAAGGGTGACACCCTGAGCATCCTCCAGCCGCTCGCCATCACCACCGCGGCTGGCAAGGACGTCGAACTCACGGCGGAAGTCGCCGAGACGCCGGAGGAGCGCGCTCAGGGCCTCATGGGCCGGACGCGGCTGGCGCCGGACACCGGCATGCTCTTCGTCATCGAGCCGCCGGGGCGTGGCTTCTGGATGCGTGGCACCACGCTGGCGCTGACGGTGGCGTTTGTCGCTGAGTGCGGCGAGATCGTCGACTTCGCGGACCTCGAGCCGCTCTCGGAGGAGATCAAGAATACGGATCGTCCCTACGCGTTCGCGCTGGAGATGGAGCGCGGCTGGTTCACCACCAACGGCGTCGTGGCCGGCGACACCCTCCAGCTACCGCCTCGGCTGCGGCCGGACACTTGCTAACCAGCTCGAAACCGGAACAACCGCGACCGGGCACACCTGCCCCGCTACGGTCGCTGCTCCCCGCTTGCCCCTTCTTAGCGCCGCACGAGCGGCAGAATAATGGCAAGCGCCAGCAGCGTCAGCAGGCCAAACCAGCCCGCCGCGATCAAGGTCGATGCCGTCAACCCGATCTGGTCCTGAAGGCTCTCCGCCGACGCGATCTGCGTCGCTGTCAGCAGCCCCGAGATACCTGCGATAAGCGAAATCAATCCTGGCTTTGCCACCGTCGTGTCTCCTTACACCTGGTTTCGAATGTGCTGGCGGTCCATCGTCACGAGTGTTGTTTCTTTCTCCTCCAGCGTTGTCTCTCCCGGCGAGCCGATCTGGCGCAAACCACGGATCAAGCTGAGCGAACCTTGCAGGTCGGCCAGCAACTCGTCCACGGCGATTTCGAGCGGCCTCACCGGCGCGCCTCGCAGTTCGGCCGCCTCTTCGACGGGCGACGTCATCGCCACAGCCGCCGGCGCGGTGATCACCACCGGCGCGCGATTGAGGACGGTGCCCATCAGCCCGGCAGACGCGTCTCGCAACGTCGCGACGGCGCGCGTGGCGTCCTTCCGCTTCGTGTCTCCAGCCCGCAAGACGATCAACGTCACGTCCGCAAGGCGTGTCAGGTACGGCAGGTCGTCTGCCACCGCTGCAACGTCGAAGATGACGTAGTCCGCCAGCTCGCGCAGCCCGTCAACGACACGCGGCAGCCTCGACGATTGCAGCAGGCCGTCCGTCGTGCCGGTGATGCTCCCTGCCGGCAGCAGCTTGAGCCTCAGGTCCATTGTGTGGACCAGGGCGTTGCCCGGGCGTATCAGCTGATTTGTCAGCAGGCCGGCGAAACCACTCGAAGAGGTCCCGTCTCCTGGACGCCGCCTCGCGATTCGATTGACGTTCGCGTCCACCAGGATCGCCTTGCTGCCGCCGCGCGCCAACAGCGTCGCCAGGTTCTTCGCCACCGTCGACTTGCCGGCACCGGCGACAGCGCTCGTGACGACGATCGTGCGGCCTCGCAGGTGAAACTCCGGCAGGCGCACCACGTCGGTCAGACGGCAGTAGGCTTCCAGCGCCTCCGGATACTCATCTCCCGGCAGGCGGGCTCCGGGCCGCGGCTCGAACTCGGAGATCGAGCCCAGCACCGGTATGCCAAGCTGCGCGGCGTCGTCGATGCTGCGCAGCATGCCGGGGCGCCGGCTAAAGAAGTTGTACGGGAGTCTTGGCATTCCGCAGCATCCCTATCTGAGCCATGCCCTGGCGAGCACAGCATGTGATTCCATTCACTGATAGAACGCGGCAGGTGGTGCGATATTTCGAAGCGACGCTGAGCGAAGCTGAGAAGCCTACTTATTCGATCGTCGGTGCTTCTCCTCGACCATGATCTCGTGCACGCGGCGCGCCGTCGCCTCAAGCTCCCCAGCGGCGTTGACGACCACGTGGTCGAACTGCGCCGCCGCCGCCATCTCGCTCTTGGCGATTTCCAGGCGCCGCTGCTGCGCTTCTTCCGTGTCGAGGCCGCGTCCCTGCATTCGGCGCGCCGTCTCCTCCACCGAGCCTGGCGAGATGAAGATCAGCAGCGCCTGGGGCAAGAGGCTCTTCAACGTCGCGGCGCCCTGCACGTCGAGCCGCGCGATCGCGTCGCGGCCGAACGCCATCGGGTCCTCGACCTCTATACGCGGCACGCCGTTGCGGTGGTCGTAAACGAAGGCGTGCTCAATGAAACCCCCCGTCGTTAGCAGCTCGTCGAACGTCTCTTCGCTGATGAAGTGATAGTCGCGCCCCTCGACTTCGCCGGGACGTGGACCACGCGTGGTGGCGGTGACGACGCGGTGCAAGCCCGGCTCCCACGCCAGCAGCAGATCACGGACCGAGTCCTTGCCCGCCCCGGACGGCCCGGACAGGATGACCAGCAAAGGCGGCTCGGCCGGCATCTCCGGCAGATCGTCGGGTCGCTCGCTCATGCGTCAGCCAGCGTACAGCGCCTCGCCGCTTAACGCCTGCCCCGTCTTCGCGTCCAGCACCTTCGCGCCGATACCGTCTGGCGGCGGGGTAGCCAGCTTGGCGAAGAAATTCGGGAACGTCTTCTCCACGCAGTTCGGGTTGCGAATCCGCATGCCCGGCACCTTCAGCCCCAGCGTCGCGAAGCACATCGCGATGCGGTGGTCGTCGTACGTGTCGATTTCAGCGCCGTGCAGCTCGGACGGGAAGACCTCCAGCGTGTCTCCCGCCTCGACCACCCGCGCGCCGCACTTCGTCAGCTCCACGCGCAGCGCCGCCACGCGTTCCGACTCCTGGATCCGCAGCCGCCCCAGGTCGACGAACCGCGACGGCTGCGGCAGCAACGGCGCCATCACAATCGCCGTCATGATCGAGTCCCCCAGGTCACTCATCCGCGACAACGCCGAATAAGCCGTCTGACCCTCACCTATGCCCGTATGCCCGTATGCCCGTATGCCTGCGCCATCGAACCTATCGAGATATGCCACGAACCGCGCATCAATCTGCCAGTCGCTGTCCGGCCACGACGCGACCTGGAGCTTCGTCTCCGGCAGCAGCGCCCCCGCCGCCAGGAAATAGCTCGCGCTGGAGCAGTCCGGCTCGATGCTCACCTCACCGCCGCCCCGCGGGAACGCCTCGATCAGCTGCGACGTCATCGCCACGTAGGCCGACTCCTCAGCGTCCTCGCCAACGACCTCCACCTCCCACCCGCCAACGCCCGCCGCCAGCAGCAGCGCCGATGCGAACTGTGAGCTCTCGTCGATGCTCACCGTGCAAGCGCGCTTCGGCGAGCCGCTTTCGCCGGACACAACCACCGGCAGCCGCCCCTTTTCGGCTTCGATTCGATATCCCAGCTGCCGCAGCGCGTCGATCAGCGCCCCCTGCGGCCGCTCGTGCATCCGCGCCGTCCCGTGCAGCCGGTACGCGCCACCGCCGAGGCACAGCATGGCCATCAGGAATCGCGCCACCGTCCCCGCGTTGCCAACGTAAATCTCCAGCGGCTCGCTTTGGGTCCCGGCGTTTGGGATCCGCCCACCCAGGCCGTCGACCGTAATCGTGCGGTTGCCTGCCTCGGCCGCGTCCGGCTCCACCCTGACGTTGAACCCCAGAGTACGCAGCGCCTCGACCATGATCTCGGTGTCTTCGCTCCACAGCGCGCCGCGCAGCGTCGTCGTCCCATCCGCCAGCGCCGCCAGCACCAGCGCCCGGTTCGTCAGGCTCTTTGATCCCGGCACCGTAACCACCACCGGCGCCACCCGCTCCGGCGCCACAATCTCCACAACATCAGGCAGCGTCATACCAGACCCACGCCTCTACTGAGCGAAACGGCAGCAGGGGTAGCGGGGGCGCAGCCCATGCGCGGGGGGCCTGGGGGGCGTCCCCCCAGGCTTCCAACTAATGGGGGGTGGGGGCGGGCAGCGCGAGAGCGATGCAAAGCAAACGTGGCAGGCCTCAGGGACGTCACCTCATAGGAATGCGCGTGTCCCGGTCTAGTCGTCCTCATCTTCCATGAGCCGCCGCCGGCGCGCAGCCTCAC
>DASTLN010000227.1:0-9990 GCA_035714925.1 Dehalococcoidia bacterium
GATCCGCGGGGTCGATTTTGGGGCAATCGACGTTTTGCAGGACATGATCGCCCAGCTCGGCAGCGGCTCGGTTGAGTCGCGCGCCATCCTGTACGCGGATGTCACCGGCGATCAACGTGAGGAAGCTATCGTGCCGGTGACCTCGCAGGGGACGCTGGGCAACATTGGCTACGTGGTCTTCACGCTGGAGTCTGGCAAGCCTGCGGTTGTCCTGAGGCGTACGGTAGACCGTTCAGCGGCCAGCGGCCTGCAGATGAGCGTCGAAGATGGAGTGCTGCTGGAGACACGCGGCGTCTTCGGTCCGGACGACCCGCTCTGCTGCCCAAGCCAACTGCGCGAAACGACGTTCAGTTGGGACGGCTCGCAGTTACAGGTGAAGGACGAGGTGCTGGTCCAACAGGACCCAGGCCCGAAGCGTTAGCCACTTAGCGTCATGACAACGGCTCAGGTGTCAGTACGAGGGAAGCCTTCATCGAGTGGCTTCCCCAAGCGACATTTCAGTTGAATTGACCAGATCGAAATCGAAGGATGCAGGGGGAGGCAGCCGCCCAGAATCCAGTAAAATTGGGATCGTATGTACCTCGGGGCGATTAGCTCAGTTGGCTAGAGCGTCTGTTTTACACACAGAAGGTCACAGGTTCGAGCCCTGTATCGCCCACCACCCGTTTCTCCTGTGATGTGTGAATTCGAGTGCTGGGTGGCTAAAGAGCCAACTGGTCGCGTTGCCGACCAGTCGCTTGCTAGTGCTTGTGCGGCTACTTCGATCTGACCGGCAAGCGGATGCTGGTAACCTGTCCGTCGGCCTAGGCCTGGCCGCTATTCTTCCCGATGATGATGAATTAGCCTGCGACGCGAAGCGAGATTACGGCCCGAAACCGGATTCTTCCAACGTCAGGTACATGAAGTCGTTTGCCTGCTGGCCGAGGAAACGCGCCGGATTGTCGCCCATGGTGTCCATGAAGCGGTTGCTCTGAATCGTGCCGTCCGGCTGCGGGAAGAACAACGACGTGAGGACGTAGGGCGAATTGATATCGAGTTGCATGGCCGCGCAGGCACCCGCTGCATGCATCCCGTGGGCCAGGCTGTCGGCGCTGAGGGAGTTGCCGGCAGCTACCATGATGTCGCCGTTCGCCGTGAGGCCGATCGCGGAACGCCAGGTGATGAAGTCCGATGTGTTGAAGTCGACGTAGCCCCAGGTGTCGTTACCCTCGTTGGTGCGCGGGCTGACCTTGCAGTCCTCGATCAGCATGATGGCGTTCTGTCGCACTGCGACGGTGTCGTCGCTCCAGGTCAGGTCGCGGCTCCATTCGCCCATCGCTATCGAGCCGTCTTTCGTCAAGGCGATGCTCGCGTAGCCGTCGCGCAGGGGCCGGTATTGAACGCCGTCGGCGTACATGCCAAAGGCGCCGTGAGGCCCACGGAAGCCGCCGTTCCATGCGACTAGCAAAGTCCCACGGTCCGAATCCGGAATGACGCCTGGCCCGTGGACGCCAAGATCGCCGCCCGGGCTCTCCTTGCCGCCGGTGATGTGCAGGCGCACGCGGCGCTTATCGATCAGGAGGATTCCGACGGTGGAGTAGGGCCTCACCGGATCGGGGCGAATGAACGTCTTCGCCATCAGGATGTCGCCCGGAGCGCTGTGGGGCAGGCCGGCCGTGGTCCAGACGCCTTCGCCTTCGCCTTCGACAGGGCTTGATTGCAAGAGAATGGTCGCCGGCAGGACCAACGGCGCCGGGCCCGCCGGTGGGAGGACTGCGTCAAGTGTGGCCGAACCTGTGTTCAGCGGTCCGGTGGCGAAGTCGCTGGTGGTATCTCCTATCTGCCTCACGACCGCCGGCTCATCGCCGGCAAACGGGTTGGCCGACCCGCCAAAGACCTCGTAGCTGAGACGGTCGATACGGTCCTGTACGGAGAAATACCAGCTTTCGATGCGCGCGGTGTTTTCTTGGCCGATCAGCTCGCGGCTGAGTTCAGCGACGCGGTATGCGTACCTGTCTTTCTGCGTATAGGCGACGACGCTGCAGAACACGAGGCCGACGGCGAGTCCTTGGGCAAAGCGCATCTTGCTGAAGCGCCTGTGGCGCGTTCGTTTGACTGGAGTGTTGGGGCTTACTGATTCCACAAGGTGCCCTAGGCTGGTTTAGAAATATACGAATTGCATTTCAATGATTCGTTGGATCACAGAGTCGTAAGTGTAGCAAGATCTGGCGCGGCCTGTCGCTGGAGAGTAGGCTCCGAGAGCGAGTTCCCGCACAAACCCAGGAGGTTCAAGCCAGATGCCGTCACCTTATCGCGCTGATCACGTAGGAAGCCTGTTGCGCCCGCCGGAGTTGCTGGACGCGCGTGTCCAACACGCCAACGGAAAGATCACCGCGGAACAGCTTCGCGAAGTCGAGGACGCGAGCATCCTGAAGGCCCTGGAGCTGCAGCGCAACTCGGGCATTGACGTGGTTACTGACGGGGAGTACCGGCGAGCCGGTTGGAGTGGCCCGGCGCCCGCGGGGTCAATCGATGGCCTGGCGCAGGTCATGGGCTCGCCAATCCGGCGCATCTTCGCCGAGTGGCGCGGCCCCAACGCGGAGGAGGCCAACGTCGCGGCAACTCAGCAGCGCGCCATGGTAGCCGAACGCAAGATCAGCAAGACGCGACGCTTCCTCGACTACGACGCGGACTTTCTCAAGCAGCACGCCGGCATGGATTGGAAGATCACGATGCCCGGCCCAATGTCGATGGCGGGCGGAATGTTCGAGCCGGAGGTGACGTCGAATGTCTACGCGACCCACTTCGCGCTGGCCGAGGACCTGGCGGCAATGCTCAACGATGAGGTGAAGGGCCTAATCGGTCAGGGCATCTCATACGTACAACTCGATTCGCTTCACTACGTCGAGCGGGTGGCAGACAAGACGGTGCGCCAGCGGATGATCGATTCGGGTGAGGACCCGGGGGCGTACCTCGACGAGCTGATCAGGCTGGACAACCTGGCGCTGGCCGGGGCGCGCGGCACGCCCGGCGTCACCGTTGGGCTGCACATGTGCCGGGGCAACAACCGCAGCCGCTGGCACGCCGAGGGTGGCTACGAGCCTGTGGCTGAGAAGGCGTTCCAGCAGCTCAACGTTGACCGCTTCTTGCTGGAGTATGAGAGTGAACGCGCCGGCGGTTTCGAGCCACTAAGGTTTCTGCCGCGGGACAAGATGGTCGTACTGGGGATCATCAGCTCGAAGCTATCTCAGCTCGAGTCGGTTGAGCAACTCAAGCGTCGCATTGAAGAGGCGACGAAGTACGTCCCGATTGAGAACATCGCGGTGTCGCCGCAGTGCGGCTTCGCGTCGACCCAGTTCGGCAACCTGCTGACCTGGGACGAGATGCGCCGCAAGTTTGAGCTCGTGGCGGAGGTCGCTCGCAAAGTACTCGGCTAAGAAGAGATCCGACATCTCGGCAAAAGGCGGGTATCCAAGACGGGCAATCTGCTGACTCGTATTCGGCCGACCTATTACGGTTGGGTGGTGCTTGGCGTTGGGACGATTGCCATGGCGCTGGGCAGCGGACTGTCAATGGCGGCGTTCGGCCTTTACGTCGGGCCGCTTGAGGACGAATTCGGCTGGACTAGAGCTGAGGTTTCGCTGGCGTTCTCCGT
Source organism: Dehalococcoidia bacterium (assembly GCA_035714925.1). Classification (GTDB taxonomy): domain Bacteria; phylum Chloroflexota; class Dehalococcoidia; order DSTF01; family WHTK01; genus WHTK01. The sequence goes on from DASTLN010000227.1 coordinate 3,635, forward strand.
GGCGCTACTGGCCAGCGGGACGATTGCCCCGCTGATTGGCCAATGGATAGACGCACGCGGCGCCCGCATCGTGATTCTGACTGGCACGATTGCAACCGCCGGTTCGTTCGTCCTGCTCTCATTGACGCAGGCGCTGTGGCAGTACTACGTCTTCTACGCAATCCACGCCATCTCGCGGCAGATGATGTTCTTCCTGCCGTTTCAGGCATTGACCTCGCAATGGTTCAGACGGCGTCGCGGCGTCGCGCTGAGCATCCTTGGCAGCGGGTTTTCGTTGGGCGGCCTTGTAGTGTTACCCGTGGTTGCATTGGTTATCTCCGGCCTTGGCTGGCGCGGCGCGTACCTGTTCTCCGCGGTGGTGATCGCCGGCTTCTTGCCGCTGGCGCTGCTCGTGGTCCGCGACCGGCCTTCAGACATGGGTCAACGCGTTGACGGTGACATGCCGGACTCCGGCAGCGACGCAGGCGGGAATGTCTCAGACGACGGGGGTGGTATGACGCTGCGAGAGGCTGCAAGGACGCCTCTGTTCTGGATTTGCGCTCTCGGGTTCATGCTGTTCTTCTTCGGCATGATTGGCTGGGCGGTGCACCAGGTACCGTTCTACGAATCGAAGGGTATGTCGCGCGGTACGGCGGCGTTGATCGTTTCGCTCAGCGCCGGGGCCAGCATCGTGGCGAGGCTCTCGATGGGCATAATCGCCGACCGCTTCCAGCGTTTCGAGACCGTTGTTGCGCTTCTGATGGCACTCCTGTTCAGCGCGATGGCAACGTTGCTGATCAGCACGGCCTGGTTCGCAATCGGCATCTATCTGATGTTCTGGGTGATAGGCGCCAGCGCTGGGCCGATGGTCGAGTCATTGGTGCTGATCAAAGCATTCGGCGTGAGGCACTTCGGAGCCATACTCGGCGCGATGTTGGTGATCGAAATGCTGGGTGAGATCATCAGTCCGACCGCTGCCGGGGCGATCTACGACAGCACCGGTTCGTACGACGGCGCGTTGCTCATGTTCATGGGAGCATTCTGTGCCGGCATCGTGTTGTTCGTCCTTGCTTCGAGGATGGCGTTGCCGGAATCGACTGGGCCGGAGATCGAGAAGACGCCCGCACCCTCTGTTTGAGGATGGGGCGCCATCGCTTACGTGTAAGTTCGATTACTCGATCAGGCCGCCGTCGCCTGTCGCAGGTGGCGTGATGCTGCCACCGGTGCTGGCCGCCGATCCGACGACGATTTGTCCCACCATGCCCTGGTCCGCGTGTAGCAGACAGACGTACTGGTAGGTCCCTGCCTTTGTGAACGTCAGCGAGAAAGACGTCACGTTACCGAATTCGGGGATAGCGCTGAGGATGCCGGAGTTGACGTACGTGCTGCCGTCATACTCCGTCGAAGGGACATCTGGGACGAAAGGATTGATCGCATCCGGCAGGTTGTCCTGCGGAATGAACGTGACGGTGTGCGGTACGAACGTCTCGTCCTTCCACGTCACGGTGTCGCCGACCGCGACGTTAAGGTTCGGCGCGTAGAACTTCATGACGTCAACCGAGGAGCCCTGGGGTAGCGGCACGCCGGGCCCTGTGAGGACCGTGTGGTTCTTGGTGCCGTCGGCGTTCGTCGCTGCGGCGGGGACCTGGAGTTCGGCGATTGCTGCCTCGGCGAGGCTAATTGCGTACTCGATCGTATTGGTGTTTTGCGGGCTGTTGGCGCCCTGCGGCGGGAGGACTGAGCCGGCCGGCAGGACGTTGATGTCGACAGTCATGCCCGGGTGCAGCAGGCAGAGGAAGGTGTACGCCCCCTGATTCTTGAAGGTCACTGAGAAGTGGGCGTCCTTGACTACGAAGCCGCTGGTGAATGGCTGCGTGCCATCGAACGCGGCGGTGCTCTCAACGTTGGCCACGTCCTCAAAGCCGTAGGTGGCGCCACCAGCGAGGTAGGTAATCGTGTGCGGCTCCTCGTAGGGATTCACCCAGTCGACAGTGTCACCTTGCTCGACGAAGAGCTCATTCGGCAGGAAGAGATTGACGGCGATTCCTTCGCGCCCGCTGCCGGCGTAACCGAAGATCGTCTTCGCCGCGTCGACGCTGGTGCCGCCAGTGGCCCAATAGGCGCCACCACCGACCAAAAGGCCGGCGACGACCAGTGCTAGCGGCTTCCTTCGAAGCCAACCGATCAAAGTATGCACATCAAATCTCCTTGGCTAGACCGGACTTCAATGCTTCGTCGCAAGCTTGGTAAAGTTCGCCCAGTCTAATGAAAACAGGAAGCATAGTTCAATAGTTGAAAAGACGGAGGCAAGTCTCCGACTAAAGGCGGAGTCTAGCGCTACCAGAGCCGTGAGCTGGCGATGCGCGCGCCTTCGACCAGCGAACCGAACTTGGCCCAGGTTATCGCCGGGACGACCGTCGGGGAGTTGGCGAAGGTGGCAAAGCCGCAGTCGGCGCCCGCGATGACGTTCTCTCGCCCGACCACCGCGGCGTAGCGCTCGATTCGTTGTGCGACGACTTCCGGGTGCTCGATGAAGTTGGTAGTGGAATCGATGACGCCGGGGATGACGAGCTTGCCGTCCGGCAGCTTGACCTCCTCGAAGACGGTCCATTCATGCTCGTGACGCGGGTTGGCGCCCTCGAATGAGACGGCGCCGGGGCGCGACTTGAGGACCGGCTCGATGATCTCCCGCAGCGGGATGTCGTGGTTGTGGGGGCCTTCGTAGTTGCCCCAGCAGAGGTGCAGACGTACCTGCTCCGGAGGGATTTCGGAGATGGCGGCGTCGAGCACCTCGAGGTGCATGTCGACGACCTTGCGGAACTCCTCCAGCGTGAGGTTGCGGAACTGGCCGTTCCAGCCGGAGCCGAGGTCGGGGCAGTCGAGCTGGAGGATGAAGCCGGCGTCCGTGATGGCTTTGTACTCATCCTTGAGGGCGTTGCCGAGGGCCCAGAGGTACTCCTCGTCGCTCTTGTAGTATTCGTTGCCCTGGAATCGGGCGACCTGGCCGGGCGAGGCGGCGGTCATGAAGGCCTCGGTGGCGTTGCCGGCGGCGGCTTTGAGGTTGGCGATATCCGTCTTGACGGCCTCGAAGTCCTTCCAGGCGATGGGGCCGTCGCATTTGGGCCGGGCGATCTGGGCGAGGCCGCCGCCGCGGCGAAAGGGGGCGAACTCGGGGAACTCCGACATGTCGCGGCTGGCGTCTTGCTGGGTGGGGGAGCCCTCGAAGCCGGTGAGGCGGTTCTTGATGTAGGTGGAGTAGTCGGGCTTGCTCCACTCGCCGTCGTTGAGGACGTCGATGCCGACGTCGCGCTGGTGGTTGACGACCTCGGCGACGCCCTGTTTGACGCGGGCGTCGAAGGCGGCGGTGTCGAGGGGGTCACCGCGGTCGCGGGCCATGAGCATTTCGGTGAGGTCGTCGGGCCGGGGCAGGCTGCCGACGTGGGTGGTGAGGATGCGGTCCGTGCTGCGCTGCATGGGGATGCTCCGGTTCTAGCTAGGCTTATCGAGGCTGGCGGGCCAGTGGGACGCGCCGTGATGATACGGGAATCTGAGTCTGAACGGGTGCAAAGCGGGGCGTTGGCGGGTGCTCCGCAGAGGGGAAGCGGGAGCCGAGTGAGGGGGGAATGAGGGGAAAGGGCACAGTATGTAGTCAAATGCCGGGTGAATTGAGGGGGGAAACAGCAGGGAAACAGCGGGGAAACAGGGGGGAAAGAGGCCTGAAAGATGGCTGCAGCGGGCCGCGGATCTGCGACGTCGCCGGGCCACGGGGCAGGGTGTCTGGCGGATGACAAGCGGTGGGCCGGCGCGGGCCTTTCTCATGTCCACTGGTCGACCCGGGTGGGGGAAGGCTACCGAGGTGGGTGGTGAGGATGAGGCCGATGCTGCGCTTCATGACCGGTCTCCCTCGTTCCTTTGCCGCGATTCTAGTGCGTGCCATGCTTGCTTCGCATCGCTCTCGCGTTGCTCCGCCCCCACCCCCAAATATTGGAGGGAGCTGGGGGACACCCCCAGACCCCCGCGCATGGGGGCCAGGCGAAACGAGATAGCCGCTTCGGTCAGCTTCGAGATTCAGTCGGCGCGTCGTCCACGGAGCCGCGAAGCTGAACCCTGAGGGGCGGCAGTTCTCCCTCGTCGGATCCCGGGGGCCGCACTCCCATGAGGACGAGTAGCTTGTGAACCGCAAGACGCCCGACCTGTGCGCGTGGCAGCTCCACCGTGCTGAGTTGCGGGACACAGTACTCTGTGAACTCCAGCCCGTCGAAGCCTGCAACGCTGACATCTTTCGGAATACTCTTCTTCGTTTGTTGGAGTTCATACAAGGCACCGAGCGCATATTCGTCGTTGTAGCAGATCACTGCCGTCGGAGATCGCTCAAGGTGCGCCTCTAGCAGATGCCGACAGGCTCTAGCCCCTGCCTCGAATCCAGACTGGTCGTCACCCCCCGAGAACACCAAGAGGCCGGGCAACGGAGGGGTATGACTGGCCAACTCGAGCTCACAGCCCCGCCGTCTTGCGAAGTTAGTCTGGCTGGCCGGGCCCGAGAGGTAAGCAAAGCTCTGATGCCCTCTGGCGATGAGTGCCGCGGTGAGTTCTCTCGCTGCCTTCTCGTTGTCGACCTTTATGGACTCCAAACCTGGTCTCGCCTTGACGTCGGCGTTGACGACAACGATCGGCCTGGATCGACGGACCAATGACTCGAGTCGTGCTTCGGGCACTCTGGGGCTGAGTAGCAGGAGGCCTTCGGCACCGAGCTGGTCGAGTTCGTTGATGGCCTGCAACTCGGCTCCAATAAACCCGCGCGTAATCCGGATGTCGACCCCGTACCCAGCCTCCAACGAGGCAGCCTGGACAATCGCGTCGATGACGTCTGAGTAGTACGAGTGATTTATTGCACCCGCGATCAGCCCAAGACGGCCGGACCGCTCGTGGTGAAAGACGTAGCCGAGCTCAGCGGCAACGTCCTCTATAGTCTTCTTTGCCGCCGGCCCCACTCGAGGGCTGTTGTTCAAGGCAAGATTCACCGTCTTCAGCGAGTGGCCGGTCCTGTCCGCGATGTCCTTCTGGGTGACTCTCCTGGGACTACCATCCTCCATCCGGGCCTCCAACGAGTTACGCTGTGCTGTCACAATAGGCGCGTTTTGGAGTTCATACTACCCACAAAGATTGGTTTAAAAAGATATCTTAATGGCGTGGAATAGCACCAAATGGGCAGCCTATGTTGCATGAGGATCGACAAGCGCTTCGCCCGGATGGGGCTCATCCAGCCCCGAGGGAAAAGGGTCGCGGCTCTTAGCGTTCGGGCCTGGGGCCAACGGCAGGCGGCGCCTGCCAGAAGATTCTCGGAGGCACACCCATGACGGTTATCCTGCAGTCCAGCATCGCCAACTCGACCTACCAGGGCAAGGTGCGGGACACGTACGACCTCGGCGACGGCCGGCTCCTGATGGTCGCCACGGACCGCATTTCGGCGTTCGACTTCATCCTGCCGAACGGGATCCCGGACAAAGGGGCCGTGCTCACTCAAATGTCGAAGTTCTGGTTCGAGATGACGAAAGAGGTCGCGCCGAACCACTACCTTCGCCTCGCAGACGGGTCGGACGCCGACGGTCTACCGTTCGCGCTTCCGCCAGAGCTGCGCGGCCGGAGCATGATCGTCAAGAAGGGCGACCGACTCGATGTCGAATGCATCGTCCGCGGTTACCTGGCCGGCTCGGGCTGGGCGGAGTACAACGAGACGGGCCGCGTCTGTGGCTTGCGCCTTCCTGCCGGGCTGGTCGAGTCGCAGGAGCTGTCGGAACCGCTCTTTACGCCGACCACTAAGGCTGAGGTCGGGCACGACCTGAACATGCCCTACTCCGACCTCGTCCAGATGGTCGGGCCTGAGATTGCGAATACCTCCGCCTTCGCAGCCTGGCGCTCTACACCTACGCCGCTGGCTACGCTCGCGAGCGCGGGATCATCATCGCTGACACGAAGTTCGAGTTCGGCATTGTCGAGGGGGAGCCGATCCTCATCGACGAGATGCTGACCCCGGATTCGAGCCGGCTCTGGCCGACGGACCGCTACGACCCAGGACACTCGCAGCCAAGCTTCGATAAGCAGTTCGTCCGCGACTGGCTTCTCCAGAGCGGCTGGAACCGTGAGCCGCCGCTGCCGGCGCTCCCGGACGACATCGTCGAGAAGACGGCGGACCGCTACCGGGAAGCGTTCACGCGCCTCACTGGCAACGAGTTGCAGCGGTTCTAGTACACGTCTGCTACGAAGTCTCGGGACCTCTGGAGTGGGCGTCTTGCGGCGGACAATGGTAGGCGTCCAGCATGCTGGACGCCTACCATCACAACGATGCATCTTGGCAGACCAGAGACAGCCTTGCTCAG
>DASTLN010000228.1:0-4778 GCA_035714925.1 Dehalococcoidia bacterium
GACAAGTCCTGTGAATGGATGCTGAAGGACGGCGCCGCCGGTGAGGTCTTTGCCGCCGGCCACGCCGAAAGCGGGAACGATATCCCCGCCCTGCTCTCGACCGCCAAGGCTGAGAAGGTCGATGGCGGCTGGAAGATCACGGGCCGCAAGATGTTCGGCAGCCTTTCACCGGTGTGGACGCGCTACGGCTTCCACGCCATGGATACGTCCAACCCGGACGCACCGCAGATCGTTCACGGGTTCCTGCCGCGAGATGCAGTGGGCTACAAGATCGATGCGACGTGGGACTCGCTGGGCATGCGGGCTTCGATGAGCAACGACACGATCATGGACGGCGCAATTTGCCCGGACAACTTCGTCGGCTGTGTCGTTCCGGCCGGGCCGGCTGGGATGAACATGTTCGTGCTGGCGCTCTTCGCCAACGCGCTCATCGGCCTGGGCAACGTCTACTTCGGCGCGGCGCTGCGGGCGCGCGACGTTGCGATAGAAGGCGCGCACAAGAAGACGTCGCTGGCGCTGACGCGGTCGATGGCCTACCACCCGCACATGCAGCACAACGCCGCCGAGATGGACCTGATGATCGAGTCTGTCACTGCGCTACTCGATAAGGTGGCCGAGGACTGGTCGAACGGTGCCGACCACGGTATGACCTGGCCCGCGAAGCTCGTCGGAGCCAAATACACCGCGGTCGAATCCGCGAAGCGCATCATCGACATCGCGATGGACATGTCGGGTGGCTCCGGCTTCTACAAGGCCCACGAGCTGGAGCGGCTCTACCGTGACGTGCGCGGCGGCGGCTTCCACCCGGCCAACTCGGCGCTGACGCACGAAATCGTCGGTAAGACAGCGCTGGGTATCGGGCTCGATGAGAACCCGCGTTGGGGGTAGACTGACGGCGCAATGGCGCTGAGTTACCACGCCGGCCAGGTCGAGGTGCAGTCGGAGGCGAACAGCCGGCCCGCGGCAGAGATGCTGGCCGAGCGGACGTCGGGGCGCAGTGAACGCGTGCTGAGCTTCTATGCTGCCGCCGACCTCGTCGTGCTCGCAACAGCGGACCCGGCTGGCCTTCTGCGCTTCACGGCCCTCTCGGGTGACGCACCGCTGGTTTCACCGAGTGACGCAGAAACGCTACTGCTCCACGACGGCGCCAACGGCTTGCACGACGGTTCACAGGTGGGCGCCATTGCGATCGACCTGCGTGAGCGGCGGCGGGCGCGTGCCAACGGGACGATCCGTATTGAAGGCCGCCTGATCTATCTACGGGCGGCTGAGGAGCTGATCAACTGCCGCAAGTACATCGCGCCTTCGGTAGCACTGGAGCCGGGGTTCCGCTGCGGCCCCGCCGAACGCCAGCAGATCGCCGTCGACGATTCGCGACTACGGGAGGTCATGGGCCACGTCGAGACGGCGTTTCTGGCTTCGGTGAGCCCAAGTGGCAGGCCCGACGTCTCCCACAAGGGCGGGCCCACGGGATTCATGCACTTCGACGCGGATTCGGGCGTCCTGACGTGGCCCGAGCTGATCGGCAACGGCATGTTCAAGAGCGCCGGTAACGTCCGCGCCACAGGCACCGTTTCTATCCTGGCCCTCGACCTCGACTCGGGCGACGCGTATGAGCTTTGCGGGCGCGGCGAGTATCGGACCGAGCTGCGCTACGCGGAACCGCGCGACCGCGGACTCTGGCTCGCGGAGCAGGACTTCCCGACTCAGGGCGTCATGACCGTGCAGGTTGAGGAAGCGGCGCTTCTCAAGGGAATGATCCTGCCCCGACGCCGAGTCGAGGCCGAGAGTAAGATCACGGCCTGCTCGCCGGTTGAGGACCAGGTGCCGAAGTAGCTGAACTTGCAGGCTGCGGCGCAGATTGTATTCGCCTTTCGGTAGTAAGAGAATCCGCCCACAATCTCTGGCTGGAGGCTCGCAAAAGATGTCTCTACTTGAGAATTACGAGAGCAAGGCACAACCCTGGCTCGATCGCGTAGCAACCCTCGCGCCGCTAGTCGAAGAACATCGCGCCGCGATCGAAGCGGAGCGTCGTATGCCCCAGCCCGTTTTCGAGGCTATGCGTAACGCCGATTTGTTTCGCATGTGGCTGCCCCAGCAGTACGGTGGATTCGAGTCTGACCTCGTCACGACCAGGCTGGTGATCGAGGCGGTTGCGCGGCTAGACGGCTCAGCGGGCTGGTACGTCTCAATCCTCAACGAAGCCGCCGCACTGGCCGCCTACCTGCCCGAAGACGGTGCAGAAGAGGTCTTCCGCGACCGAAACGCTCTCGTCGCTGGCGGCGGCGCACCGCCTGGTAAGGCGACGAGGGTGGAAGGTGGGCATTTGGTGACGGGCACCTGGGCGCTGGCTAGCGGGAGCCCCCACGCCACCTGGCTTTTCGGTTCTGCAGCGGAGGTTGATGGCGACGCCGCAGAGCCGCGCCGCCCTGCCAGCGAGGACGTCTTCAGGGCGGTTCCTCCGAGTACTAGTCCGACCGTATACGCTTTCGCGATGCGAGCGGAAGAGTGCAAGGTCCTCGATACCTGGTACAGCACCGGATTGAGAGGCTCCGGGAGCCACCACATCCAGGCAGAGAACGTGTTCGTGCCAGAGCACCGCAGGTTCTCGCTCACCTCGGGCCGCCGGATAAGCGGTTCGATCTACCCCGAGGTTTACGTGCGGATGCTTTCGCCGAACCACGCTGCCGTCGGTTTAGGAGTGGCACTTGGCGCGCTGGACGCATTCAAGCAATTAGCGCGCTCAAAGCCAGCGTCGCGCGGCCAGCCACCGCTCTCGGATCAAGGGGCCGTCCACGCGCTGATAGGCCGCAGCGAGGTTCGCCTTCACGCGGCTCGGCTGGCTCTACATGACGCATCGGTGCAGACGCAGGAGCAACTGGCGTCCGCTGGTGATCTCCTCGAGGAACGCTTCTTACTTAACGGGCTGGTGAGCGCTCACGTGGCTGCAGAGGCCACGGACGTCGTGAGCCAGCTCTACACAGCGGGCGGGTCGACCTCTCTGTACCAGACGAACCGGCTCGACCGCGCATTACGCGACGTCCACACGGCAAACCAGCACCTTTCTACGGGGCCTGCCAACTTTGCTCAGGGCGGAAAGTACCTGTTGACCGCCAACGGCGGCCATCAGTAGTGGACGTCCGTGCTCTGGCCGCCGGAGACGGCGATCGCCTCGCCCGTCATGCCGATGGCGAGGGGTGAGGCGAGGAAGGCCGCGAAGTAGGCGATGTCCTCAGCCGTGGTGGCGTGCTTGAGCAGGGTGCGGTCGTCCAGCGCCTGCTTGAGCTCCTCCACGGTCTTGTTCTCGGCCTTCGCCTGCTCTGCCAGGTTGTCGTAGGTGCGCTCCGTGACCGTCAGGCCGGGGTAGATGGCGTTGACCGTGATGTTGTACTTGCCGAGTGCGTTGGCCCACGCCTTGTTGAGCACGATCACAGCCGCGTTGCGGGCGCCGCCGCTAAGGTTCGTGCCAGGGCTGCGCCCTGCTGAGCCGCTGATATTGATGATGCGGCCCCAACCTGCCGTTTTCATGTGTGGGATGGCCTCCCGCGCGACACGCAGGTAGCCGATCGCCTTCTCCTCAAAGTCGTGCAGGATCTCCTGCTCGTCCAGGGTCTCGATGTCACCCTGCGCACCGCCGACGCGCGCCGCGCTATTGACCACGATCTCGACGCCACCGAGGGCGTCGGCCGCCGACTTTACGAACGCTTTGATCGAGTCGACGCTCATCGTGTCGAGGGTCAGTGGCACAATCTTGCGGCCGGTCTCCTTCGAGAGCTCGGCCGCTGCTTCTTTCAGGGTCCCTTCGGTGCGTGCGCCGAGCGCCACGTCGCAGCCTTCACGCGCCAATTGCCGCGCTATCGCTTTGCCGATGCCGCGGCTGCCGCCGGTGACGATGGCTCGTTTGCCTTCGAGCAAGAGGTCCATGAGAAAGCTCCTTCGCTTCTAGATGCGTGAGAAGAAGACGGGGCGTCCTCAACTATACCGGGGCGGATGGAGCAGAGAACAGGTAGCAGGTAACAGGTTTCCGGGCACACGGCTTTTCGAGCCTGTTATCTGTTACGTGCGGGGACACCCTGTGTACCCTACACCTGTACCCTACGCACCAGGACTAGAAGGCGTGGTACCACTTGCGTTATGTCATTTATGGCGCCGGGGGCGTCGGCTGCATCATCGGGGCGAAGCTATTCATGGCGGGCTTCGACGTCATACTCATCGCTCGGGGCGGGCACCTTGCGGCGATCCAGCGTGACGGTCTGCAGTTCAAGCACCCCAACCCGGAGACGACGGAACGTCTGCGGATCACGGCGGTCGGGCATCCGGGAGAGATCGATTTCAGGGCGGACGACGTCGTGTTGCTGACGATGAAGTCGCAGGACACGGGGGCGGCACTGGACGCGCTGCGCTCCGCGGCGGGCGATCAAATCGCAGTCGTCTGCGTCCAGAACGGCGTCGAGAACGAGCGGCTGGCGCTGCGGCGCTTCGCCAACGTCTACGGCATGCTGGTCATTTTGCCGGCCAATTTCCGCGACGCCGGCGCTGTCGATACGACGTCGTGGCCGATCAGCGGGTTGCTGGAGATCGGCCGTTATCCGCGCGGCACAGACGCTACGGCTGAGACGATCGCCGCCGACATGACGAAGGCGGGCTTCATCTCATCACCAGACGCGAACATCATGCGCGTGAAGTACACCAAGCTGCGAGAGAACCTGATAAACGCGCTGCACGCGCTGCTACCGCCGGAGGCCGACTCCAGCGACATCCTGCAAAAACTCCGCGAT
>DASTLN010000229.1:0-1727 GCA_035714925.1 Dehalococcoidia bacterium
ATGCAAGAGGTCACCGGTTCGATCCCGGTTACCTCCACCAGACCCGTCTTGTAGTTCGATCGCAAGACCCCATCGTCTAGAGGCCTAGGACATCGCCCTTTCACGGCGGTAACCGGGGTTCGAATCCCCGTGGGGTCGCCAGCCATGTCGCACGCAGGTGTAGATTCGGCGGCACGATGAGGATCAGGGCGATGATCGGGGGCGTTACCGCGCTGGCCAGTATCGCGAGCGCGGCCGTCGCGTTCCTGTGGCAGGGCATAACCTGGCTGCAAACCTCGGCTTGGCCGAAACTGAGCGTCGCCACCGCGCTCCGATGGCTGGACGCGCGATCATGGGCGCGATTGGCGCACACCTGGCCCGAGGCCTACGCGCTGCTCGACGCGATTCCCCTGTCCCTGGCGCTGGTGGGTCTCGCAGTCCTTGGAGTCGTGGTGATGAAGTGGGGGTCGGACTGACCGCGCGCTAGCCGGCCCTGAAGGACCGAATCCTGTTCGCCAGCTGACCCGGGTGACGCACGTAGCGCCACGTCGACTTGCCTGCGCTCACCAGCGTCAACTCGAAGCGGCCCTTCACCAGCCAGGACAGGGCGAACGCCGCGAGCGCGATCGTCTCCGGCCAATAGATGGGCTTGTCGTTGTTCAACGCGATCGCCGCCCAGATCAGGCAAACCACCATGACTACGCCGCACAGGATGTAGAAGCGGTTACGCCACCGCTTGTCCGGCGGCAACGGGCGATCCTTGGTCGGCTTCGGGCCGGCAGGATCGGTCTGGGGGAAAAGAAACAACGCGAAGCACGCGAAGGCCAGGAACAGCACGATCGCCGAGCCATAGTGAATGTATCCCGTCAGCTCAATCCACCACGAAGGCTTGAGCGACTCGTTCGGCGCCTCAGTCGGAAAGACAGCGACCCCGATGGCGGCAGCGCCGGCGACGAGGCCCGCGATGCGGTCATACACGTTGTACCGGTTGTCGTAGCCGCGATACGTGAACAGGAACGCGGCGAGCGCCACGAGCGTTCCGGCGAAGAACGCGACCGCGCCGGTGTAGTAATAGCTGCTGACGGAGTCGAGCTCCGCAACGGTCAACCCCGTCGGCCGCAGCGCCGCGATGCACGGCAGCGCCAAAGGCAGCACCAAGCCTGCGTAGCCGATCAGCTGACGGTGGCTGTGCGTCGACAGGTCCTTCGTGCTTGGAGGCTGATTCGCGACGACCACGGCGACGCCGACAAGGGCGACGATCACCGGCCAGACGAGAAGCGTAAGCCCGTCAGTTGCCATGTTGCAGCATAGACCTGCGAAGAGTCTCCGGCTTATCCCCCGGTCTCGTGTAAATCGCGAAAAGTGATATCACGCTCGGCTAGACTTCCCTGTAGACATGAGCGAATGGCACGTCCCGGTCGGCAGTGAAGAAACCGTGGCCGTCTTCCAGCCCGCCACCCCGGGCCCAGCGCGCGCCACCTTCGTCTGCGCCCACGGCGCCGGCGGGCACAGGAGCGATCGCGCCATGGAGCGCCTCGCGGCGACGCTGCTGCCGCGCGGCTTCGAGCTGGTGCGCTTCAACTTCCTCTATCGCGAGAAGGGCTCGAAGCGTCCCGACCCCATGCCGCAGCTCAGGCAATGCATCGAAGCCGTCACCGCGCGCACCCGCGCCGAGCGCGACCCGGCGCGCCTCATCCTCGGCGGCCGCTCGATGGGCGGCCGTGCGGCAAGCATGCTCGCCGCCGACG
>DASTLN010000230.1:0-28132 GCA_035714925.1 Dehalococcoidia bacterium
GAAACCAAATTGTCACAACCGTGAAACCCATGGGAAACAGTCCGTCCCTAATCTAAACCCGTAGTCGCTAGGGTTCCGCCCCAAAGATTCCGGGGGTCTGGTCCGAGAGCGACAGCCCGTCATAGCGACGGGTACACGGCGGGAGAAAAGCCCGGGAGGCCATAAGTGTCTGCCCGGGCTTTGGTTTTGTCCGGGGGATGGGATGTCCCCATCCTTCGCAACTCGAGAGGAGATGGGGAGATGAGATGGACGAAGCTACTGCGCATGGGAATTGCCGCCGCGGCGATTTCCGTCCTGCTGGTTGCTTGTGGCGGCGATGACGATGACGATGGCGCATCATCCTCCGCACCGTCAGAAGGAGATTCGACGGCGAGCGAGGCGCTGGTGCCCGACGGCGGGCCTCCGATCAAGCTCGGCTTCAGCACGTGGCCGGGCTGGCTTCCGTGGCAGGTGACGGAGGAGATGGGCTTCTTCGAAGCCGCCGGCGTCGATGTGGAGCTCGTCTGGTTCGAAGGCTACCTCGACTCGATTAACGCCTTCGCGGCCGGGCAGCTGGACGGCAACAGCCAGACGCTAAGCGACACGCTGCTCTCGGTCGCGGCGGGCTCGGACCAACGCATCGTGCTGACCAACGACAACTCCACCGGCAACGACCAGATCATCGTCGACGCCGGCATTGGCGCGATCACGGACCTCGCCGACAAGGACATCGGCGTCGAAGCTGGTGTCGTCGACCACTTCCTGCTCGCCCTCGGCCTGGAACGCGAGGGCCTGACGTTGGACGACGTCAACATCGTCAATCTCGAGACCGGCGCTGCCGCGTCTGCCTTCGCGGCGGGACAAATGGACGCGGTCGGTGTCTTTGCGCCGTTCACAACGGTGGCTTTGGGCCGCGCTGATTCCAAAGTGCTGTTCACTTCGGCGGACTTCCCGGGTGCGATTCCCGACCACCTGGCCGTGAGCGGTGCACTGGTCGAGAGCCGTCCCGAAGCCGTGCAGCGGATCATCAATGCCTGGTACATGACCCTGGACTACATCAACAACAACCCGGCCGAGGCCATCGCGATTATGGCCAAGCGTGCGGGAGTTTCTGTCGAGGAGTACGAGGAATACGACGCCGGGACAACCTTGTTCAGCGCCGCGGACGCCGTCGCGGCGTACACGCCCGGCGGTGACTTCTCTCACCTCGACTTTGCCGCCCGCGAGATCGCCGCCTTCCTCCTGGAGACCGGCTTCGTCGAGGACGAAATCGACGTTGCGAAGGTGCTCGACGGGCAGTTCACCGCGGCCTACGCCGATGAGATGTCCTAGCCCGGGAGCGCCGGTCGGGAGCAACGGATGACGACCGGAGAAGCTGAGCTGAACCTGGAGTCGGCAACCGGAGCCGCGGGCGAGACTTCATCCGCCCGCGGCCGGCAGCGCAAGCGCAGAAAGCAATCGACATTCTGGCGCATCAGGGATGACATTCCACGGCGTGTCGAAGTGTCGCTAATCGTCCTGTCGTTGGCGTTGCCGCTGCTGACATGGACGCTGGTGTTCCTTTCGGGCCAGGTTAACGAGATCTTTCTACCCAGCCCGTGGGAGTCGGCGCGCGCCGGCTACGACATGTTCGCCAGCGGCAACCTGCTGAACGACACGCGAGCCAGCAGCCAGCGGGTCTTCCTCGGCTTCGGCATCGGGTTGATGTTCGCGATTCCAATTGGCCTCGGCATGGGGACGTTCCGCAGTGTCAGGGCGCTCTTCGAGCCGGTAATCGGCATGATCCGTTATGCGCCCGCTACGGCGTTCATCCCGTTGCTGCTGATCTGGCTTGGCATCGGCGAGGAACCCAAGGTGGCGCTGGTTGTGATAGGCACAGTGTTCTTCAATACGGTGATGATCGCAAACGTGGTCTGGCAGGTACCGTCGGAGCTGATCAAGGCGTCACAGACGCTGGGCGCCGGTAGCTTTGGCGTCTTCCGCCGCGTCATCTTCCCCTACGCCGTGCCAGGCATGATCGACACGTTCCGCGTCAACCTGGCGGCTGCTTGGAACCTCATCGTGGTCGCCGAAGTGCTCGCCGCCGATGAAGGACTCGGCTTCCGCATCGTGCGCGCCGGGAAGTTCCTGCATGTGGAGCAGATCTTCGTCGCTATCGTCGTCATCGGCGTGATCGGCGTCAGCACCGATATCGGCCTGCGAGTCCTACGCGACCGGCTGGCGCCGTGGTCACAGGAATGAGAGGGGCAACGATGACGGGAAGCCTGGAGCTGCTCGGTCTGACGAAGTCCTTCCGCACCGGGCGCAGCGAGACGCTGGCCCTCGACGGCATCGATCTGCACGTTGAACCGGGTGAGTTTGTCTGCATCGTCGGCGCGTCCGGCTGCGGCAAGTCGACCCTGCTCAACATCGTCGCCGGCCTCATGGAGCCCACCTCTGGGGAGGCTCTGCTCGATGGCGAGGTGATCGAAGGGCCCGGGCCGGATCGGGGCCTCGTCTTCCAGGGATACTCGCTCTATCCATGGAAGACCGTCAGTGACAACATCGCCTTCGGCCTCGAGATCGAAGGCGTCAGGCGCGAGGAGCGCAAGCGCCGAGTGGCGCACTACCTCAATGTAATGAATCTGATGAAGTGGGCCGACGCCCGCCCGAGTCAGCTCTCCGGTGGCATGCGCCAGCGCGTCGCTATCGCGAGATCGCTGGTGACGGAGCCTGAGGTGCTGCTGTTAGACGAGCCGTTCGGCGCGCTCGATGCCCACACCAAGACATTGATGCAGGAGTTTCTGGTTTCGTTGTGGCGAGAAACGGGCACAACTGTGCTCATGGTGACGCATGACGTCGAGGAGGCGCTCTTCCTGGCGCAGCGCATCTACGTGCTGAGCTCCCATCCCGGCCGCGTCAAGCGCGAGATCGCGGTGCCCTTCGGCGCCCAGCGGGACCCGGCGATACGTCGCGACGAGCGCTTCCTTGATTTACGAGACGAGATACGCGGCCTCTTGCTGGCCGAAGCGGTGGAGGTCTAACCCGGCTTTGATCCAGGACACCAACAACCACAATCACCACAGCCATCAGTACAAGGGGGAAGTACCGCTCCATGACAACTACGGACCGGAAGCACGCTATGCCGTTGAAGCCGAAGCGCTCATCCCTACAACTAAACATGACGAAGAAATCGCCCGCGGCCTCGAAATGGGCCTCCAGGGAGCCGATTCCATCGTCGACCGAACGATACCGACGTTCAGCCGAGGTGAGCTCCCGCATTTCGCTGGTATAAACACGTTCCTCAAAGCGCCTTACGTGGAAGACGTCAGGCGCGCTGGGGAGTTCAACGTGGCGGTGCTCGGCGCGCCGTTCGATGGGGGCACGACGTACCGTTCCGGTACGCGCTTCGGGCCGCAAGGCATTCGCAAGATCAGCGCCCTCTACGGCCCGTACAGCTTCGAGCTCGGGGTCGACCTGCGCGAGTCGATCACCGTCGGCGACCTGGGCGACGTGTTCACGATTCCGGCCAACATCGAGAAGACGTTTGACCAGATCTCGAAGGCGACGGCGCACGTCTTCGAGACCGGCGCCTTCCCGATCGTCCTCGGTGGCGACCACTCGATCGGCTACCCGACCGTGCGAGGTGTGGCGGAGCGGCTCAACGGCAAGCTCGGCATCATCCATTTCGACCGCCACGTCGACACGCAGGAGACCGACCTGGACGAGCGCATGCACACCACGCCGTGGTTCCACGCCACTGACATCCCCAACGTCCCGGCCAAGAACCTGGTGCAGATCGGCATCGGCGGCTGGCAGGCGCCACGGCCGGGCGTCAAGGTCGGGCGGGAGCGCGGCACCACAATCATGACCGTGACCGACTGCGTCGAGATGGGCATCGAAGAGGCGGCGAGAAGGGCGCTGGAAGTCGCTTGGGACGGCGTCGATGCCGTCTGGCTCAGCTTCGACGTCGATTGCCTCGACGCTGCGTTTGTGCCGGGCACCGGCTGGCCCGAGCCCGGCGGTTTTCTGCCGCGGGAGGTGCTCAAGTTCATCCAGCTGATCTCGGAGATGCCACTCGCCGGCATGGAGGTCGTCGAGTGCTCGCCGCCGTATGACAATGCCGAGATCACGTCGCTGATCGCGACACGCGTTATCTGCGACACGCTGGGTTGCCAGGTGCGAGCCGGGCACCTCGGAAAGCGGGTTACGGTGTGAGGGGCGAGCTACAAGCTCCAGGCTACAAGCTGCAAGGAGAGCGTGGGGTGATGGCGTGAGGCTTTCGCCCCGTGAGGAGGACGCGCTGCTGATCTTCGTCGCCGCGGACCTGGCGCGGCGTCGCCGTGAGCGCGGGCTCAAGCTCAACTACCCCGAGTCCGTCGCGCTGATCAGCGAGGCGATGATGGAGGCGGCGCGCGATGGCCGCAGCGTCAACGAGGCGGCCGAGATCGGCGGCAGCATCCTGGCCCGCGACGACGTCATGGACGGCGTCCCGGAGCTCGCATCGCTGGTGCAGATCGAAGCCACGTTTCCGGACGGGACCAAGCTGGTCTCCTGCCACAACCCGATTCAGTGATGGACGAGCAGAGCTTCTACATCTTTGCGGAGGGCGACATCGAACTGAACGCGGGCCGGCGTAAGGTGGACATTGAGGTCGCGAACACGGGCGATAGGCCGATCCAGGTCGGCGCGCACGCGCACTTCTTCGAGGTTAACCGCGCTCTGCGATTCGAGCGTGCCCTGGCCTTCGGCATGCGCCTCGATATTCCGGCAACAACCGCGGTGCGCTTCGAGCCCGGTGACGTGAAGCCGGTGACGCTTGTCGAGATCGGCGGGGCGGGAATCGTCTACGGCATGTCCGGCCTCGTGCAGGGCGGCGTCCGTGAGCCTGGGGCGCTTGAGCGCGCCCTCGAACGCGCGACGGCGCTTGGCTTCGAGGTGACGCCGTGAGTCGCGTGTCTCGCCAGACCTACGCGGGCCTCTACGGGCCCACGGTCGGGGACCGTATTCGCCTCGCCGACACGAACCTCGTTCTGCGCATCGAGCGCGACTACGCCGTGTACGGCGAGGAGTCGGAGTTCGGCGGTGGCAAGTCGATCCGCGATGGCCAGGCCCAGTCCTCGACGGCGCTGGGCCGCGACGTTCCCGACACCGTGATCACGGCGGCGATCGTCGTCGACCCGGTGCTCGGCGTCGTCAAGGGCGACATCGGCATCAAGGACGGGCGCATCGTCGCGGTAGGCAACGCCGGCAACCCGGACGTAATGGACGGCGTGACGTCCGGCCTGACCATTGGAGCGGGCACGGAGATTATCTCCGGCGAGAACATGATCGCCACGCCGGGTGGCGTCGACGCGCACATCCACATGATCGCGCCGCAGCAGGCGTGGGAGGCAATCTCCAGCGGCATCACCACCATGCTGGGCGGCGGCACCGGCCCGGCGGATGGCACGCGCGCGACGACGTGCACGCCTGGGGCGTGGCACATCGCCCAGATGCTGCGCGCCGCCGAGACGTTGCCGGTGAACTGGGGCCTTCTCGCCAAGGCGAATGCGTCGACGCCCGGACCCGTGCGTGAGCAGGTCGAGGCGGGCGCCTGCGGCCTCAAGCTGCACGAGGACTGGGGGACAACGCCGGCCGTGATCGACGCAGGGTTGCGCGTGGCGGACGAGTATGACGTCCAACTCGCGATCCACACGGACACGCTGAACGAGGCAGGCTTCGTTGAGGACACCGTGCGCGCGATCAACGGTCGCACGATCCACACGTACCACACTGAAGGCGCCGGCGGCGGCCACGCACCCGACATCATCGCCATCGCCGCCGAGCCTTACGTGCTGCCATCATCCACGAATCCGACCCGGCCCTACACCGTGAATACGCTGGCCGAGCACATGGACATGCTCATGGTCTGCCACCACCTCAACCCCCGAGTTCCGGAAGACGTCGCGTTCGCCGACAGCCGCATTCGGCCCGAGACAATGGCGGCAGAGGACGTGCTCCACGACCTCGGCGTGATCAGCATGTATTCGTCGGACTCGCAGGCGATGGGGCGCGTGGGCGAGAACTTCACGCGCCTGATCCAAACGGCACACAAGATGAAGGAGGTGCGGGGTGCGCTCGAGGGCGAGACGTCCGGTGACGACAACCTCCGCGTCCTGCGCTACCTGGCGAAGCTGACAATCAACCCCGCCCGGGCGCACGGGATCGGCCATCTGGTCGGCAGTCTGGAGCCCGGCAAACTCGCGGACATCGTTCTGTGGCCGGTCGGTTTCTTCGGCGTCAAGCCGGCGCTGATCGTCAAGGGCGGCGCCATCGCATGGTCCGTGATGGGCAACGCCAACGCGTCGATCCCAACGGTGGAGCCGATGCTGTACCGGCCGATGTTCGGCGCCCATCCGTCCGTCATAGCGCGGACCTGCGTCACCTTCATGAGCAAAGCGTCGCTCGATGCCGGCGTCCCTGCCAACCTCAGCCTGCAGCGAAGCGTGGAGGCGGTCAAGAACACGCGGAACCTCGGCAAGCGCGACATGCTACGCAACGACGCGCTGCCACGCATCGAAGTCGACCCGGAGACCTACACGGTGAAGGTCGACGGCGAGGTCGCGACCTGTCCTCCGGCGCAGACCTTGCCGTTGGCGCAGAAGTATTTCCTGGTATGACCGCGCCGCTCCTCGCGCTGCTTCAACTCAGCGACAGCGGTTTCCCCTCGGGCAGCTTCACGCACTCCTATGGCCTGGAGCAGGCGCTGAACCAGCGCTGGCTCTCCGGCGCGGACGAGGTCGAGGCTTTCGTGCGCTCGGTCATAAAGCAAAGCGCCGCTACTGGCGACGCTCGGGCCTGCTACGCCGCATCTGTCGCGTCGGGCCAATTCGACATGACGGTGCTCAAAGAGACGGACGTGGCGCTGTTTCGGACCAAGGCGGCGTGTGAGCTGCGGGAGGCATGCGTACAAACCGGACGCCGATTGATCGAAGAGACCCTCATTCACATCGAGGCACCTGTCATGCGGGCGTACGCCGAATCAGTAGCGGCGGGGAACGCGCCAGGGTGTCACCCCGTCGCGTTCGGGGCGATTGCCGGTGCGCTCGGCGTGGAGGCAACGGAAGCTGCGTCGGCGCTGCTGCAGTCAAACACCAACGCGCTGCTGCAGGCGGCCATGCGACTCGGCCGCATCTCTCATCGCGACGCGCAAGCGATCTTGCACAGGTTGCGCCCGGCCGTGGCGGTGCAGGATTACTCCGGTGGTCCGTTTCAGGCCTATCACCCGTTGCAGGAGATCGCGTCAATGCGCCACCAGCGCGCGGAGGCACGGCTGTTCGCCAGCTGAGGAGGATTCTATGAAACCCGTATTCAAGGTCGGTATCGGCGGCCCGGTGGGTTCAGGCAAGACGGCCCTGGTGGAACGCCTCGTGCCGCTGCTAATCGCCGCGGGCCGCAGCCCTGTTGTCGTCGCCAACGACATCTTCACACGCGAGGACGAGTCCATCTTGCGCCGCGCCCTCGACGGCATCCTCCCGCTCGACCGCATCGTCGGCGTCGAGACGGGCGGCTGCCCGCACACGGCGGTGCGCGAGGACCCAACGGCAAACCTTGCCGCCATCTCACGCCTGCTCGACGACTTCCCGGAGACCGACGTAGTCCTGATCGAGAGCGGCGGTGACAACCTGACGCTGACCTTCAGCCCCCTGCTGGCCGACTGCAGCATCTACGTGCTCGACGTCGCGGGCGGTGAGAAGACGCCGCGCAAGCAAGGACCCGGCCTGATGAACGCCGACCTCCTCGTGATCAATAAGACGGACCTCGCGCCCTACGTCGGCGCCGACCTCGGGGTCATGGAGCGCGACTCCAACCGCCTGCGCAACGGCCCGCTGCTGTTCACCGACTGCCGCCGCGGCGACGGCGTGGAGGCGGTAGCCGGCTGGCTGCTCGCGAAGATGGATTCGCTGGTCGCGACCGCGGGCGTGCGCCTGTGGCGGGACTAGCGACCGCCGTCACCGGCTCCCTCAACGCCTTAATTGGCGCATCTGGCGCCTGTGTCCGCTCGAAGGCCCCTCTGGAGCTGCGTGGGCCTTTTCCTGGCGCCGCGTACTACCTCCGCAACGTCACGGCCGGCGTCTTCGGCGGCGACGCATACGAAGTCGACGTAACCGCGGCGGCCGGCTCAGTAATCCGCATCGCAAGCAGCAGCGCCACGAAGGTCCACGACAGCGCGGGCCGCGAGTCATCTCTCCGCGTGAGGCTGGCTGCCGAGCCCGGCGCCACGTTGCTCTGGGGTCCGCACGCCACGATTATCCAGACGGGCGCATCCTACCGCCAATCGACAACCGTTAGCCTTGCGCCGGGTAGTCGTGTCGTCTTGGGTGAGATCCTCGTACTGGGACGGCTGGCCCGCGGCGAGCAGTTCGAGTTCACACGACTGGAGAGCAACTTCGACGTCACGCTGGAGGGCGCGGCGGTCTACAGCGAGGCATATTGCCTCACCCCCGGCGCCGACCTCGCGGCCAGCATGGCTGGTCGAGGCGTACTGGCCTCCGTCTACATCCTCGGCGCCGAGTGGCCGGCCCTGGAAGAGCGCTTGATCTGCACGCTCAAGAACGAGCCCCTCGCTGGGTGCAGTGCGCTGCCAAATGATGCTGGCGTGGTAGTGCGGTGCTTCTGCGACAGCCTCTCGCAGGGGCAGGCGCTTGTCGAAGGTGTTCTGCGGCTGGTGTCAGACCGATAGGTACTGCTGCAGGTCGGCTTGCGTGAGGCCGGAGCGCGGCCCATCCAGCACAAGACGGCCCCGCTCCAGGACATAGCAGTGGTCCGCGATCGCCAGCGCGAAATCGAGGAACTGCTCGACCAGCAGCACCGCCATCTTGCCTCGCAATGACATGATCGCCTCTTCGATTTCCTCGACAATCGAGGGCTGGATGCCCTCTGTCGGCTCGTCCAGGAGGAGCAGAGTCGGCTCGCTGACCAGCGCCCTCGCGATCGCGAGCTGCTGCTGCTGGCCGCCGGAGAGCAGCCCGGCGGGGCGGTTGGCGATCTCCTTGAGCACCGGGAACAGGTCGAAACCGATGTCGAGGCGGTCGGGGCTGCGGTCCTTGATGCGCTCCAGCCCGATCATCATGTTCTCGACGACGCTGAGATAGGGGAAGATACCGCGCCCCTGCGGCACGTAGCCGATTCCGGCGCGCGCCCGGCGGTAGGGCATCCAGCGGCGCACGTCCTGGCCAAACAACGTAATCGAGCCACCACGAAGTGGCAGCGTGCCCATGATCGCCTTCATCAGCGTCGTCTTACCGGCGCCGTTGCGGCCCAGCAGGCATATGCTCTGGCCGGGCAGCACCTGCAGGCCGACGCCCTCGACGACGACGCTCTCGCCGTACGCGACTCGCGCGCCGTGGACGGTCAGTATCGGCTCTGTGCTCTCAGGGGAGGGGTCGGTTTGAAGCGTGGCCTCTGCCGTCATGCCTCCGCCTTCTTGTAGGAGCGGCCCAGGTACACCTCGACGACTATCGGGTCGTTCTGGACCTCCTCCATCGTGCCTTCGGTCAGAACGCGGCCCTGGTGCAGCACGGTCACCGTCTTGGCGAAGGTCCGGACGAACTCCATGTCGTGCTCAGTGACGATGACTGTGTGCTTTCCTGCCAGGGTCTGAATCAGGCGTCCCGTCTTCTCGCGCTCGTCCGGCCGTGTCATGCCCGCGACGGGCTCGTCGAGCAGCATCAGCTTCGGCTCCTGGACGAGGACCATCGCGATCTCGAGCCACTGCATCTCGCCATGCGACAGCGAGCCGGCTTTGGTCGATGCCCGGTGAGTAAGCCCCACGCTCTCGAGCGCGTCGTCGATGCGCTCTCGTTCCGCCCGGGTGGTGCCGCTGAACAGGGCGGCAAGCGGGCGCCGGAAGCCCAGCGCCACCTCCAGGTGTTGGTAGCATGTCAGGCTGCGGTAGATCGAAGGGGTCTGGAACTTGCGGCCGATACCCATGCGCACCAGCTTGTGTTCAGTTTCCTTCGTGATGTCGACTTCGCCGTCATACAGCGCTGAGCCAGAGAGCGGACGAACCTTGCCGGTCAGCAGGTCGAGCAGCGTCGTCTTGCCCGCGCCGTTCGGCCCGATGAGGAAGCGCAGCTCGCCGCGGCCGACCTGGAGGCTGAGGTCGTCGAGTACCGTGAAACCGTCGAATGCCACGGTGATACCTTCGAGCGACAACATCTCACTCACTCTGCGACACCGGCTGTGGCGTCCCCGCTGCCACGGGCCTCGGCGGCTCCTCCTCAGACTCAGGCGCGCCGAGCTTTCGCCAGGCCCACGCGATGCCGTCACGCAGGCTGCCAACGATGCCGTTGGGGAAGAGCACGACGGCTCCAATGAATAGGCCGCCCAGGAAGAACAGCCAGAACTCCGGGAACTGTTCGCTAAGGTAGCTGCGCGACAGGCCCACCGCGACCGCGCCAACGATGGCGCCAATCAACGTGCCGCGGCCGCCGACCGCGACCCAGATCACCATCTCTATCGACGGGACGACCGCCATGTTGGCGGGTGAAATGATGCCGACCTGCGGCACGAATAGCGCCCCCGCCAGCCCCGCCATGGCGCCGGCAATGCCGAATGTGGCGGCCTTGACGATTGCGACGTCGTAGCCCGTGAAGCGCACGCGTTCCTCGTCGTCGCGCAGCGCCAGCAGCAGCCGGCCGAAGCGCGAGCGCGTGATGCCCCAGGCGACGAGGTAGCAGGCGAGCATCGCCACCACCGTCGCCGTATAGAGCAGACTCTGTGTATCGGACCGCACGATGTTGTGGCCGAACAGTTCGGTGAAGTTCGTGATGCCGTTGGTGCCGCCTGTGTACGGCTGCTGGCCGATGAAGAACGTGCTGAGGATCAGGGCCAGCGCCTGCGTGATGATGGCGAAGTAGACCCCCTTGACCCGGCTGCGAAACACCATGTATCCCAGCCCGAATGCCAGGATGCCCGGCCCGATCAAAGCCACAGGCAGCGCGAACCACGCGTTGCGGAACGGCTCCCAGAACCACGGTAGTGAATCGAGGCCGCTCCAGACCATGAAGTCGGGGAGCTGGCCGCCGGAGGACTCAAGTTTCATATACATCGCCATCGAATACGCGCCGAGGCCAAAGAAGACGCCCTGACCCAGGCTCAGGATTCCGCCGTAGCCCCAGAGCAGGTCCAGACCGATGGCGATGATGGCAAAGGTGAATATCTTCCCGAGCAGGTTCTGGCGGAAGTCGGAGATGAAGGCGGGTAAGACGAAGATCAGGAAGCCGCCCACGACCAGTACCAGCACTAACTGCGCCAGCAGCGGGGCGCGCCCGCCGTAACGGCTGAGCACCATCAGCGCGCCCTCCGGGCAATCAGGCCGGATGGCCGCCATTGCAGGAAGGCGATGATCGCGACGAATACGAGCACCTTGCCGAGCGATGCCGAGGTCCCCCATTCGAGGAACGTGTTAAGACCGCCGATCGAGAATGCCGCCGCGAGTGTGCCCGCGAGCATGCCAACCCCGCCAAGTACGACGACCATGAAAGCATCGACGATGTAGTAGGTGCCCAGCGCCGGCCCGATGGGGCCGAGCAGCGCGAGGGCGCATCCGGCGACGCCGGCGAGCCCGGAGCTCAAAGCGAAGGTCATCGTGTCTACGGTGGCGGTGGGGACACCCAGTGACGCCGCGACCTCACGGTTCTGCATCACGGCCCGGATCCGCCTGCCTCCGCTGGTCCTGGTCAGATACAGGGCGACCCCGCCTATGCATAGCGCGGCAAGCGCCATGATGAAGATGCGTGAGTACGGCATGACGAATCCGTCCATCACCTCCAGGCCGTCCCTCAGCCAGGGCGGGGCGATCACCTGCACGTTGGGCGCGCCGAAGATGCTGCGCGCCGCTTGTTGCAAGATCAGGCTGAGGCCCCATGTCGCCAACAGCGTATCGAGGGGGCGACCGTAGAGACGGCGGATCAGCACTCGTTCAACCGCGGCGCCCATAAGCGCCGCGACGACGAATGCGATCGGTAACGCGATGAACAGGTAGACGTCGAGGCCAGCGCTGCCGAGGGGACCGACCAGCTCCCGCTGCACCATGTAGGCGACGTACGCGCCGATCATGATCAGCTCGCCGTGCGCCATATTGATGACATTCATCAAGCCAAAGGAAAACGCCAGCCCGATCGCGATCAAAAGCAGGATCGAACCGATGCTGAGCGCGTTGAAACCCTGGGAAAGCCAGATCGCCAAACTCCACCCCTCATAGCTAGAAGGGAGCCGCCGGGGAAGGGAATTCCGGCGGCTCCCTCACTCAGGACGGATAGTTAGCTTGGTTTCTGCTCCGCGAACTCTCCACCCCACTCATAGGTGGTCAGATACGGGTCCGGCTCAACCGGCCCCGGCGTGGCCCAGATTTCGTCGATCAGACCGTCATCACGGATTTTGCCGATGCGCACCGTCTTCGAGATGTGTTGGTTCTCACCGTTGATCTTGACGAGGCCCTCCGGCGCTTCGAATTCGATGCCCTTGGCGGCTGCGCGGACAGCTTCGACCGAGGTGTCGCCGGCTGCTTCGACGGCGAGCTTCCAGAGGTAGACGCCGATGTAGCCGGCCTCGATCGGGTCGGCTGTGACGCGGTTTTCGCCGTACTTGGCTTTGTAGGCCGCGACGAACTTCTCGTTAACCTCGCCCGGCGTCGTCTGGTAGTAGTTCCACGCCACCAGGTGCCCGGCCATGACGTCGGCGCCGATACCGCGTACCTCCTCTTCGGCGACGCTGACCGAGAGCACCGGCAGCGTTTCGGGTGTGAAGCCCGCATCCTTGAACTGCTTGAAGAACGCGACGTTGGAGTCGCCGTTCAGGGTGTTGTAGATCACATCCGCGCCGGAGGAGCGGATCTTGTTGATTACGGTGCTGTAGTCCGTGTGCCCAAGGGGTGTGTACTCCTCGGCGATGGTCTCCCCGCCGCTGGCAGCAAGCTGTGCCTTGATGATCTGGTTCGCGGTGCGCGGGAAGACGTAGTCGGAGGCCAGCAGGAAGAACTTCGTCATGCCCTCCTCCAGCAGATACTCGACGCTGGGGACGATCTGCTGGTTGGTGGTTGCGCCGGTGTAGAAAATGTTGGGTGAGGACTCCAGGCCCTCGTACTGCACCGGATACCACAGCAGGCCGTTGAGCCCCTCAAAAACCGGCAGCACGGCCTTGCGGCTGGCCGACGTCCAGCAACCAAAGACGGTCGCCACCTGGTCGCTTTCGAGGAGCTTCTTAGCCTTCTCGGCGAAGGTTGGCCAGTCGGACGCCCCATCCTCTATGACCCACTCGAGTTGCTTACCCATGACGCCGCCGGCGGCGTTAATCTCCTCCATGGCCATGACTTCGGCGTCCTTTACGGAGACCTCACTGATCGACATCGTGCCACTCAGTGAGTGCAACACCCCGACCTTGATCGTTTCGGAGCCGCCGGCCGTCTCGCCGCCGCCCTCGGTCGATCCGGTGGACGGTGACGAATCGTCATCATCGTCGCCGCAGCCGATTGCGAGACCGCCCAATGCCGCGACCACGCCGAGGCCGGCGCCCGCGCGCAGGATGCGACGTCGTGAAACTTTGCGTGCCCAATAGGAGTTCGGGTCCAGTAGCTGATCGCTAGACAACTTGGAAATCCCCCTTGCTTCATACCGCCACAGGCCCCCTGTGGCTCGATGCCGGCAGTATGGGAGGAGGGTGTTTCAGCGCAGTGTCGCCAACGTGAAAAGCAGGTGTCGCGATGGTCACCGAACGATTACAGGACGATTAGCGGAGTCTTACCAGCAGGCTACGTCCGAACAGGCTGACCTGCCCTGCAGGCAATACCCTCCGAGATCAGGGCTGCTGTGACATCGGGATCGCAAAGAGATTTTGCCTGAGGCACAACACGTGCTGAACGGGCTGTCCTTCGTGTTCGTGCTGCTTGCGCTGCAGGGCGGGGGCATTGATAGGGCTGACGTTTCGAATGGCGACCAGGCGGCGCATCCGGCTGCGGTCTCACGATCGTCGACATCGAGCGCCTTGCGGGCCCAGGCGCGGCCGTCGTCGAGCCGCCGCATAAACGTCTCGAAGTGCGAGCGCTCCCAGTTCCAGGAGGTATTATCCAAAGTTGTGCACCCGGCGCTCCGCGTCCGAGATGATGGACAGCTTCTCGAAATGCTCCGCGATGACATTGACGGAGCGCTCCTGACGCTCGATGTGGCCGTGCACAATCAGCGCCGGCGCTGCCTCTATGAGCCATCTGTACTTGTCTTTCAGAGCCGGCGCGGTAATGACGTTGATCAGACCGTCGTAGTCCTCCAGCGTATGAAAGATGAAGCCCTTTGCTGTCTCCGGCGACTGGCGAACTGCGACCAGCCCTGCAACCGTGACCTTCTCACCGGCCTGCATTTGCCCCACCAGACGACTGGGCGTGACCCCTTCGTGCAGTTGATCGACGACAAGATCCATCGACCTGCCGCGCACGGCGATGCCTGTCATGAGGATGTCGGTCCCTACCTGCTCCTTGTGGCTCAATGCCCGGAGCGCGGGCATCATCTCTGCCGGCATCAATGCCAGCGGCATCTGCGCACCAAGCGGCCGGAAGAACGTTCCTAATTGCCACAGCAGCTCTCGCTCGTGCAGATGCGTCCAGGCGAAGGCGCCGATGCGGATGAGGTTCTCGATGGCTTCTCGGCTCAGTCGAGTGCGTCGCCAGAAATCCCACAATGATTTGTATTCGCCATTGGCCCGCTCGGCTTCAAGTCGTCGGTAGGAAGACTCCGCCAGGCCTTTGACGTAGCGGTACCCAAGCCTTACAGCCCACTTCGAACCTCCCACCACGTCATCTTCTATCGAACATTCGACACCGCTCCGATTCACGTCGACACCACGGATTTCGACCTCGTGGCGGCGGGCGTCGTTAGCAATGACCTCCGGGCTGTAGAAGCCCATCGGCTGCTCGTTGAGCAAGGAGCAGTAGAACTCGGCCGGATAGTCGTGCTTGAGCCATGCGACTTGGAACGCCGTCACCGCCATCGCCGCAGCGTGCGACTTGGGGAATCCAAAGGAGGCAAACGCTTTGATCTTCTCGAAGATCGCCAGCGCCGTCTCGCGTTTCACACCTCTGGCAAGGGCGCCGTTGAGGAACTCGTCCCGCTGTTTGTCCATCTCCTCGTGAGAGCGCTTGCGGCTCATCGCTCGCCTCAAACGATCCGCCTGAAGACTGCTGAATCCGGCGACCTTCATAGTGGCCTCGATAACCTGCTCCTGGAACACAAAGACCCCCTTTGTCTCCTCAAGTACAGGCTCAAGCGAAGGATCGTCGTAGGCAACGTCCTCGGTGCCAAGAGAGCGAGCAATATACGGATGCACGGCACCGCCCTGGATGGGCCCCGGCCGGATCAACGCCACCTGAATGATCAGGTCCTCTATCTTGGAGACATGAATACGTTGAAGCACCTGTATTTGAGCCCGGCTTTGTATCTGGACAATGCCTAGAACATCGCCACGCTGGATCATTTCGTAGATTCGCTGGTCCGTCAGGTCGATTTTCTTCGGGTCAATGTTCTTGCCATACCGCTCACGAACGTAGCGGATGCCGCGGTTGAGTTGATCCAGGCTGGGGTAGCCGAGGAAGTCCAGCTTGATAAACCCGGCGTCTGCCACCGAGTCCTTATCCCACTGGCAGATGTAGCGCCCATCCATCGCAGTCGCTTCGATAGGCACCTGCTCGTCCATGCGGTTGGAGGAGATGATGATGCCGCCCGAGTGCTGACTCAGGTGCCGCGGCAACCCGAGCAACTGATTCACCACCTCAAGGAAGTCCTGCCAGATGGGGAACTTGATCCGTGACGCGAACTCTGGCATCTCTGCCAGCTCGTGCTCCAAGCCTTTGGCAAAGCGACTGTGCATTCGCTTGGCTATCTGGTCGATCTGGCTCTCCGGCAGGCCCAACGCCTTACCAGCGTCGCGGATGGCGCTGGGGTAGCGATACTCGATGAAGGTGCAGACCATCGCGGCGCGTTCAGTGCTGTATTTGTCGAAGACGTGCCGGAACATCTTGTCGCGCGCCTCACGGCCGAAATCCAAGTCCACATCAGGGACATCCGTCAGGGGCCGGTCTTCGCTGAGGAAGCGCTCGACCTTCAGGTCGTACTTGATCGGGTCGATGCCGGAGAGTCCGAGCAAGAAGCAGACCAACGACCCCACAGATGAACCGCGGCCCCGTACCGGAAAATCGTTATCGTGCGCGTAGAGCAGGATGTCCCAGAGGCGAAGGAAAAACCCGGCACGACAGCTGGATTTGACAAGATGCAGCTCTTTCTCCAGCCGCTCCCTGACATTCGCCGGCAACTCCTGGCTCGGAAACTTACAGTAGTGTTCTCGCGCTAACCGATAGCAGGTGTCACGCAGGTACTCGTCGGCGTTGCGGTCGTCGCCCGAGTCGTAGTCCGGAAAGTCGTAGCCCAGGTCGCGCGTCAGGTCAAAGCCGCGGCAGCGCTCAGCGATTCGCCTCGTGTTATCCATTGCTTCGGGCAAATCAGCAAATAGACGCTCCATCTCGGCCGGCGGCTTGAGGTAGAACTCCGCGTTGGCGCGCAGGTAAGGTCGCGCTTCCTCCAGATTGGTATGGTGACGCACCGCGACCAGCACGTCGTGCAGCCGGTGGCGTTCCTGTACCTCGTAGTGCACATTGTTCGTCGCGACAATGCCGAGGTCGAGCTCTCGCGCCAGGGCGACAAGGCCCGCATTACGGTCCGCGTCTTCATAGACCAGGTTGTCCTGCAACTCGATGAAGTAACTCTCGGCGCCGAAGACGCTGCGATAGCACTCGGCTACCTCACGCGCGAGTCGCGTTTCGCCGCGCTCAACCAGTGCCGCGACCTTACCCTTGCGACAGCCTGAAAGCGCGATCAAGCCCTCGGCGTGCTCTTCCAACCACTCGTGGCAGACGCGAGGTTCGCCGCGTGGCGACGAGAGATTGGCGCGCGTCAGCAACCGCGACAGGTTGGCGTAACCACGTGGCTGCTCGCACAGCAACGTCAGGTGTGAATCGTCTGCCAGTGTAATCTCGGCGCCGATGATCGCCTGGATGCCCCAGGCTTTGCCGGCCTGCGCGAATTGCATCGCGCCGGCCAGGCTATCGTGATCGGTTAACGCCAGTCCCGTGTAGCCGAGACGCCGCGCCTGAAGGATCAGGTCTTCCGGCGTCGAAGCGCCTTCACGCAGGGAGAAGGCGCTGTGGCAATGCAACTCGACGTAGTTGCCAGGCATGGCTTCAGTCGGCGAATCGGCCGGAGGCTCGGGCCGAATACGTTCGCCCTTTCCCCAGCCATAGGGATACGCCGCTGTCAAGCCTGACCGTCTGCTACTCATCCGTATTCCTGCTGGGCCCACTCCCCGCGAGCAAAGTCGTAGTAGATGGTTAGCGGAGGACCGTCCTGCGGTGCGACGCGGTAGTAGTCACGCCTGACTGGTTCGTGGCGCCACCAGTGCTGATCGATGTGCCAGGGTCGCCGCAACAGCGACACGTCTTGCCAGTCGCCACCGCAGCGAAGGCGCAGCGGTCTGCCGTCCGAGGCCGCCTCGACTTCAATTGGGCGCGGCGTCTTCAGGCGTCGGATTCGACGAGTATCTGTCGTTGTTCGGGTATGACTGACCATGGCTCCACATCCACGCAGCGGTAGATCGGTGAGTAGCCGTACCGCGCTTTGAGCTGACGAATTGCCTCTTCTACCTGCCTCTGCAGACCCTGCTTTTTGCCGAGGGAGAGCTGCTTTCCGGTCTCCCCGGTGAGACCACCGAGACGTAGCGAAATGCTGCGCACTGCATTGGGCGGCGGCGCGTTTTGTAACGACGAGCGCAGCACGAAGTCGAGACGCCCAGATTCACTCACGGCCTCGCGTAAGACGACCTGTTTCTCCCAACCACGACCTGTCTCCAGCTCCGCCTGCAAGGTGACCTCACGAGCTGCCCTACCCCGTAGCGAAGGCAGCAACCGAGAGAGCAGCTGCTTGGACGCCGCTACCATCACGTCGACACCGGCGACTGGTGCCTCGAAGCTGAGGCTCGCCGCGACTTTCTCGTCTGGAGACCGGGGACGTAATGGCTGCTCGTCGATACCGTGAGCGAGCTGCCAAAGACGCCTGCCCTCGAAGCCGAACTGCGACTGCAGCTCCGGTACAGTCAGCACCGCGACCTCGCCAATCGTTTCGAAGCCAAAGAGTCGCAACCTGACCCCGATCTCGAAGGCGACCGGCAGCACTTCAACGTTCAGCGGGGCTAGAAAGGCGCCTTCGCCGCCGGCGGGCACCACTCTATTTTCGGTGGCCGCGGCGAAGGCGGGAAATTTGCCATCCGCGAGGCCAACGTTCGCATCGAGCCCACTAACGGAACGGACCGCCCCGATAATGTACCCAGCCAGCGCAGCATCGTCCTCGTAATGCAATTCCAGGCCACTAACGTTCACATAGGCACTCCCCCATTCTTCGTCCTCAACTTCAGGGCTGACGTTGTTCAGCGCGTCGAGGATCGACTCCCACTTGCTGCGATACAACACTGAGTCCGGGGGAATGATGACAGCGTCCGGGCATTTCGCCGTGGCCTGACGAATCGTCATGCCACGGCGAACACCCTCAGCCTTAGCGATAGGAGAACATTCGAGCACCCACCTGGGCTGCTCGGCGTCGCCGACGATCAGCGGCCGGCGCGCCAGCTCGGGCTGACGTAGCACCTCCACCGCGCACGGAAAACGGGGAATTGATACGAAGGCGATCCGCACGGGCCTGCTCCTGGCTCCGGGCGGGATCGGAGTTCACGCGGCATTGTAACACACATGTTCTACTATCGGAATAAAGGCGTATCGATTAGCGCTTCAAGGCCTGAAAATCCGCCGCCTGCAGGACTCGATGGTTCGAGGCCCTCCGGCACCAACGTCAATCAAGTCAGACCAGCTGCTGAGACTCCGGTCGCCTCCGCGCCCAGATGATCATCATGGCAAGCCCGACGATGACGCTGGAGATGACCCCGGTCGATGGCCCCACAGCCTGGGCAACGCCCCCAAGGGTCAGCATCGCAAACGGGAGTATGCCGATGCACATGCTGAGCAGGCCCAGGGCCCTGCCCCTCACCTCGTCCGCTGCCGTGGTCATCACAAGCGCGCTCTGCATCGTAGAGAAACCGGATGCCCCGACGCCGGCGAATATCAGCGCGACGAGAGCCATCGGGTACCAGTTGGCCGCGGCGAACACACCCAGGAATATGAGCGCAACGACCGAACCACCGACATAGGCGCGCCCACGGCGAAAGCCAACGCCACGAGCGATCAGCAGCGTCCCGCACATGGAGCCGAGTGCCGGTGAGCCTGCGAGGATACCTGTCCAAAATGCGTTCACGCTCAGGTTCTCCGCAAACACGGGGACCATCGGCGTGAACGGGA
Organism: Dehalococcoidia bacterium; assembly: GCA_035714925.1. Classification (GTDB taxonomy): domain Bacteria; phylum Chloroflexota; class Dehalococcoidia; order DSTF01; family WHTK01; genus WHTK01. The sequence goes on from DASTLN010000230.1 coordinate 19,385, forward strand.
AGTAGAAGGCGTTCATGACGATCGTGATGCCGAGGATGCTCACCAGCGTCGCGTTGCCCCGGGCAAGAGCAAACGTCGCTCGCAGGTCCTGGGATATCCGCGGGCTCACGGCTGCTTTGACCCTGACTCCAATCGGCGGCACGCCGGCCAAGAGAATCAGAGAAACGGCGTAGAAAACTACGACCAGCACGAAGGCTTCGCCAATGCCTAGAAGGCTGACCAGCGTCCCACCTGCGACGCCGCCAACCAGCGTCCCGCCCGTCATGGCAAGCGCCTCTAATGCCACCGCATTGGTCACATTCCCCGCGCCCACGAGGTCGTAGACCAGCGCCCGCCTGCTGGTCATGTCCACGACCATGCTGAGTCCAATCACGAGCATGTACGGGTAGACCATCCAGACCTCTATGCTCCCGGAGAGATTGAGAGCTGCCATGACGGCTGAGGCCGCGATCAGCACCACGACCAATACGCGAAGCGTTCGACGACGGTCCAAGCGGTCCGAGATAACACCGCCGATTGCGCCGGCAAGGAACATCGGGGTGAAAAACGCCGCACCGACGATTTGGACCAGGAAAGGCGAGTGCGTTAGCTGGTTAACCAGGTAGCTGCACAGGAAGATGCTCATCCAACGGCCGAGATTCCACAGCAAGCCCGTGGCCCACAGGCGGGAGTAGTGACGAACCGAGAATGCGGCGAATGTCCGACGGACCGGCCGTGACACAACCGAGGTGCCGTCTTCTTCGTGACGTGAGGTCGAGGAGATTGCTGACCTCCCAGCGTCGATGCCGGTAGTGCGCAGGTCGGGAGAACTATCTTACGCGTCGGGTAGCCGTGCCCGCCTTGTCGGAGCGGTAAGCGGCGTCGCGGACTCTGCGTGAAAGAGCATAATCGCACGGCCAGGACGCAGTGAAACACGTCATCCGGGGCGAAGTGTACCTCCGTCGTAGCCGTCCTCAGGCCCCTGCTCATCGAATCGTTGAGCATCACCGCAGCTCACTGCTGTACTTTGGTGCTATGACTCGCAGAGCCGGCCCCCGGCCCGTGACCTTGAAAAAGGACCTGGCGCGATCTATCCGCCAGGGCCACCCCTGGATATATCGCGACGCCCTGCTTGTGCGCGAAGGCCTTGAGGACGGCGCCCTCGTCGAGGTCCGCACCCGTGACGAACGGCGCGTCCTGGCGAGGGGCTTCTGGGACTCGGCTTCCCCAATCGCCGTCCGCATCCTGGAATCGGGCGGTCCTGGTCACCGCTTCGCCGACGCCGACGCGCTCCTTGACCAGCGGCTGCGGGCAGCCCTCGTCCGCCGGCTGGCCGTCCTCGACCTGGAGAAGACGAACTGCTTTCGATGGGTTCATGGCGAAGCCGACCTGCTGCCCGGCCTCCACGCCGACTTTTACGCCGATACCGCCGTCATACGCTTCGACGGCGAAGGAGCGCGCGCCTTCTATGACCCGATCGGGGACCGTTTACGGCACGCCGCCGGATCCCGCCTGTCGATTCGATCCGTATTGGACCGCGCGTCGCGCAATCGAGACTCAGAGGCAGAGGAGCGTGAAGTCCTCGAAGGCGGACTGCGGTTCATCGTGGACCTGGCACACGCTCAGAAGGGCGGGCTGTTCCTCGATCAGCGCGAGAACCGCCAGCGAATGGCCGAGCGTGCGAAAGGCGCTTCCGTGCTCAACCTCTTCGGCTACACGGGTGGCTTTTCGCTCCACGCGGCCGCCGCCGGGGCGCGCAGCACCGACACCGTGGACGTCGCTGCCGCGGCAATCGAAACGGCTCGCCGGAACTTCGAACTCAACCACCTGCCATTGGCCGACGCGAGATTCCACGCCGTTGACGCATTCGAATTCCTGGCTGCTGCGAGCGAACGCGGCGAGCGCTGGGACATCGTAATCTGCGACCCGCCCAGCTTTGCCCGCAGTAGGGATGCCGCGCCTGCCGCCCTCGCCGCGTATCGGCGTTTGCACAAGCTCGCCGCAAGCGTCACGGCGCCGGGTGGCCTCCTCTGCGCGGCCTCCTGTTCGAGTCACGTCAGCAAAGACGACTTCCTGGCCAGCATCGAAGCCGGCGCCCATCAGGCAGGTCGCAAGTGGGAACTCGAAGCCTGCTATGGCGCCGCATTCGACCACCCCACCCTGCCGGCGTTCCCGGAAGGCGACTATCTGAAGTTCGCTTTCGGACGGTGCTTCTAGACGTTGGCCTACTGTGGAAGAAAGCCGGCGGGCGTAGGCGCGATCTGTCGATCCAGTGCGCGAATCGGCTACGGCTTCACGGCTGGGGAGTCAGCGCCGGCCGCTGACTAGAGAAGGGCCGGGTATCAACTCGAAGCGACCCTGGGCAGTACGCCGATTGATTCGAGTCTCGCCTGCATCCAGCTGCTTCTTGTGGTCAGCGCAGAGGCTCACCGCCACCTTCGTCCAATCGTCCTCAAGACGGTGCATCGAAGGTGCGCCGGCCTCTGACGGGCAGCCCAGGATCTCACATCGCATGCTCATCTCATTGATCCTCACCTAATAGTTTACAGCGGCTGGCAAGATCATGCGTCAAGATCATGCGTATAGAAGAGACGCGATGTCCTCGGCTCTTGAACTGAAGATGTAATTGAGTACCACTCAGTCGTCATAAACTACGCGCAGTAAAGCTGCTTCCCCTCCCATATTTTTCATCCCAAACGGAGGCACTACGTTAATGAACGGCGAAAAGCTGGACGAAATAATCTTTCGGTGGTCACAATTATCTCGCAACAACATTGCCGCACGCATACTCCGTGACAGCTTGGACGAAATAGGCGTCGGGTTTTGTCCGTCATGGACTACTGACCATCCGCACCATGGACATCGACAGACGTGCCGAGCAGTGGGTTGACCTTGGCTACGTCTACTCAGAAACGCTCGAGTCGAAGCTGGGTCTGGGGCGCTGCAGTCCTATAGACGGACTTCGAGTCCTGCCACGATACCGAGTGTGCAAGCCCCTCTGGAGGCGACCGACCACGCATCGGCGAAATAGAAGAGGCTGGTTCCCCTCTGGTACCAGCCTCTCCCTGCGATTGATTCTTAGTGCGGTGCTAGACCGCTACGATATGTCTTACCAGCGATTCCCGCCGCCGCCACCGCCGTAGCCACCACCACGATTGCCGCCTGAGCCGCGCTCTTCGCGGGGCTTGGCCTCGTTCACGGTCAGCGTGCGCCCCTGAAGGTCGGTGCCGTTCAGCCCGGCGATTGCCGCCTGGGCCTCCGTCTGGCTGGACATCTCAACGAAGCCAAAGCCACGCGCGCGGCCCGTGTCGCGGTCGGTCGCGATTCGAGCCGTTGAGACCGCGCCGTAGACGGCAAACGCCGCCTGCAGGTCGCCCTCGCTCGTATCGAAGCTCATGTTTCCAACGTAAATGTTCAAGTGTTTCTTCTCTCTCACTAGCCCCGTATTGGGGCGCTTTCCGGTACCGATTTCGGAGACCAGGGGCGTCAACGAGGTCCCGGGGAGAGACGTAAAACGACTGATTCCGGAGAATTCGCCTGGCTTAGGTTCTAGTCGGTGAGCAGGTCTTGGACTGACAAGAGGGGTGTCAGTTCACGAATTACTCGCTTAACAGTAACACGAATCAAGAAAGGTCGTGCGCGGAGCCCGCTGAAGGTTGGCCGGCGAAGCCTGAAGACGTTACCGCTCGAGGCCAAATATTAATGAACCGACCATTGACGGCCTTCTAGACCGCGACATATCCTCGGCTCGCACGCTTTCGATGACCTCGCAGCAGACGGTTGGGGCAGAACTGTGCAGCTCAGGGCTATCGCGCGCCAGGTTATTCCCTATGAGGCTCGACTGCGCTACAAGCTGTGGCGCAGAGCCCTCGCAGACCGGCGCGAGCGCATCGATTTCGCTGAGCGACCTCCCAGGCAGGCCTCCGGACTCGACAACCTGATCTGCGAATACGCGCGCCTGATCGTCGATTACGAGGGCCAGGAGGAGTTCGGCGCCGCCAAGCGTCACAACCTGGCCCTGCTGGCCTCTCAGTTGAACCATGTCGTTATCCGGCCTGACGAAACCTTCTCGGTCTGGCGCCACGCCGGCCGGCCAAGCGAGGCCCAGGGCTACAAGCGGGCGGCTGGTTTGAGAAACCGCAGGCTGATCAGCGACGTCGGTGGCTCCACCTGCCTGCTCTCGACAGTCCTCTACAACGTGGCGCTTCTCGGCGGCCTGGAGATCGTGGAGCGCCACTGTCATAGCGTCGATGTGTACGGCGAGGAACGCTACTTTGAGCTGGGCCGGGACGCGACGATCGAATACGGCTACCTCGATCTGCGCTTCCGCAACCGGCATGGCGTCCCGGTGATGCTCTCCGCCGAGGTTAACCAGCACGAGGTCCGCTGCGGCCTCTACTCGGCTCAGCCCCACGGATTCATGGTCGAAGTCGCAGTGGACGATCCGGAGACGATGTCTCCTGGCGAATCCGTGGAACCCGGGAAGGCGGCAATGAAGGTGACTGCGCGCAGAAGGATCGTGCACGACACCGGCCTCATCGTGGACGAAGCCATTCCGGAGTCGCTGTACCACGCCCTGCCTGCGGACGCCAAACCGGATCCGATCACCGCATCGCTCAGGCCCTCGCTGTGAACCGCGACCTGCTGTCGCTCCGTCCCCACGCCTCCAAGGCGATCTCCGACGCGGCGCTGCTCAACCCCGGCCTGGTCAACCTGTCGATCGGCGAGGCGAGCTTTGGCGCGCCCCGGAAAGTTCTCGATGCGCTGGCCGGTGCTCTGAAGTCGGACGGCAGGCCACCGCCGTTCAACCACTACGCGCACTCACGCGGCACGCCGGGTCTGCGGCAGGCGATCGCGCGACGTTACCGCCGGCTCTACGGCGTCGACGTAGACCCCGAGACGGAGGTGCTCGTCACGCACGGCGCCGCGGAGGCGATCTGGCTGGCGGTGTTCACCCTGACCAACGCCGGCGACGAGGTCCTCCTCCCCGACCCCTGCTACGTCCTCTACGATGGCGTCGTTGGGTCGCTGGGTCGCAAAGCGGTGCGCCTGCCGACAAGCGCCAGGTCCGGCTTTCAGATCACGCCGCAACAGCTACGTGCGGCGATTACGCCAACGACACGGCTTCTCATCCTCAATTCGCCGGCCAACCCGACCGGCGCCTTCTACGATCGAGACGAACTCGCAGCGCTGCTGGCCGTCGCCGCCGAGGCCGGCATAACGGTGCTCCACGATGAGGTGTTCGACCGCGTCGTTTTCGACGGCGCGCACACGCCGCTCGCATCGCTGGACCCCGGTCTCGGTTCTACGATCATGGTCAACAGCCTCTCGAAGCTGTACGGCATGACGGGCTGGCGCCTCGGGTGGATGGTGGCCCGCCGCGAAACTGTGGAGCAAGCCCTGAAGGCGCATACCTACATGTCACTGGCGGTCGCCACGATCATCCAGGATGCGGTTACCGGCGCGCTGAACGACACCGATGTCGACGCCGAGGTGGAGCGCAACGTCGCCGAGCTGAAGCAGCGCATGCTTCGCGTCAAAGGCGAACTGGAGAGGATCGACGGCATCGAGTTCCCGGCCGGGGCGCCGCGTGGCGGCTTTTACCTGTTCCCCCGCGTCGAAGGATTGGCGCGCCGGCTGGGTTTGCAGAGGGACTCGGCCAGCGAGGCGGTGGTCGAGTTCCTGACGCAGCGCTGCGGCGTCGCGGTGGTGCCGGGCAACGTGTATGGTCCTTGCGGCGAGGGCCACATACGGCTCGTCGTCGCGGCGCCGGATTCACTCCTAAACCAGGCGCTAGGCCGCATTCAGCACGAGCTCGCCCATATTCCGGCGGTGCGCGTATGAGACGCGGACGCCTGCTGCCGGGCGAACGCCAGCTCGTGTTCCGCGCGCTGCTCGCGGAGCGGCGGCCGCTGCGCTTCATCGAAGTGCACGACGGACTCAGCGCGCTGGTCGCCGAGGACGCCTGCGCGACGGTGGACGGTAGCCGCGTCGAGTTCGACGGCCTGTGGGTGGGCAGCTTTGCCGATTCCGCAACGCGAGGCCTGCCCGACGCATCGATTCTCGGCGTCGAGGCTCGAGCTGCCCGTGCGCGCGACGTGCTGCGGGTCAGCCGCAAGCCGGTCTTGTTCGACGGCGACACTGGCGGCGTTCCCTCGCAATTCGCGCACCTTGTGGCGGAGCTTGAGTCCCTGGGTTTCGCCGACGTCGTCGTCGAAGACAAGCTCGAGCCGAAGCGCAACAGCTTGTCGAAGCAAGCCGGCCATCAGCTTGAGGACCCCCGGCGCTTCGCGGCCAAGATCCGCGAGGCGAAGCGCACCTCGCTGACCGGGGACTTCGCGATTATCGCCCGCCTCGAGAGCCTGATCGCCGGCGCCGGCGTGGACGACGCCCTGCACCGGGCGCAGGTCTACGTCGACGCGGGAGCCGACGGCGTCTTGATCCACTCCCGCGAGGAGGTGCCAGTCGACCTCTTCGAGTTCGCACAAGCCTTCGAGAAAATCGCGGCCGGCGCATCGACCCGGCCGTTCCTCGCCTGCGTCCCAACGACCTACAACCAGGTATCGGACGCTGAGCTGTTTGCGCGCGGAGTCAGCGTCATCATTCACGGCAACCAGCTGCTCCGTGCCGCCTACAGCGCCATGCAGGAGACGTCTCGCTTGATCCTGGAGCACGACCGCAGCCTGGGAAGCGGACGCGGCCTACGCAACCGTGGACGAAATCTCCCAGCACGTGGGGCTGGCCGATGTCCTGGCCGCCGATGCGATTCTGCAGGAAGCCGAGCGGCCGACGCTTTGATCGAAGCGACGGCGTTCTGGGGCAAACTCAAGTCGAGCGGCTTCACGCTGTTCACCGGCGTCCCGGATTCGACCTTTGGGCTCAGCTACACCGCGCTCGCCGACGACCCGGAGATCAAGTTCGTGCCCGCGGTACGAGAGGACGTCGCGCTGGGCATCGCCAGCGCCGCGCCGATGTGCGGCGAGCGGGGAGCGGTTGTGCTGCAGAACTCCGGACTCGGCAACCTGATCAACGCCCTGACCTCGTTCAACCTGATCTACCGCGTCCCGGCCTTGCTGGTCGTCGGCTGGCGAGGCTACCAGGGCGCCGACAAAGACGCGCCGGAACATCACGTCATGGGGCTGAAGAGCCGGGCGCTGCTCGACCTGCTGGACATCCCGAGCCGCGTACTAGACCCGGAGGAGTGGCAGCGCCAGGTCGATGAGCTGGTGACGGAGATGGATGCGGAGCAGAGGCCAGCGGCGTTGCTCGTGCCACCTGGATCGCTGCAGCCTTGAACCGCGCAGAGGCCGTCGGCGCCGTGCTCGACGCACTAGACGAGCACGACTACCTGATCTCGACGACGGGCCTGATCTCGCGAGAGGTCTTCGCGCAAGGCGACCGGACGCGCAACTTCTACATGCTGGGTTCCATGGGCCTGGCGTCCGCGTTGGCGCTGGGCGTCGCTTTGCTGCGTCCGAACGCGCGGGTCGTCGTGCTGGAGGGCGACGGCAGCGCGATGATGGCGTTGGGGACGCTGCCATTGGTGGCTGCCGAGCGCCCCGCCAACCTGACACACGTCGTCCTGGACAACGAAGCCTACGAATCGACCGGCGCTCAGCCTTCGATCAGCGACCGCGTAGACCTTGGCAGCATCGGCGAGGCGTCAGGCTACATGCGAGTCAACAGGGTCAGCAGCGTGGACGGGATGACCGCTGCCTTACCGGCCGGCTCCCCGGCCGGACCGGCGCTGGTCGTCGCGAAGGTCGTCCTGGACCCCCTTCTGCGCGTGCCGCCACGCGTCAGCCTGACGCCGCAGCAGATCAAAGCACGATTCCAGGCCGCGCTGGCCGAAAACACCGTCGCGGTTAACGAGGCCTGACATGGCGCTAAACCGGACCGCGGCCAGCGCTTTCGAGTGGGATCGCGCTACCCTCACGCCAGCGGACGTGCGAGTCCAGCTCGGTGAGGCCGCGCTGGCTGAGTTGAGGACAGCAACGGGTCTGGTGCCACTCAACGACGGGGGTGCCGCGGCCTTCCTACCGGCTTTTCCGGCACTGGCACGAGATGTGGAGACGATACGTCAGGAGCGCATCGCGAATCCGCCGGGGTTCTGCATCATCGAAGGCGCCGGCCTGCAGGGCCTCGCCGAGGAGGCGCGCCCGGGAGCGTACCTGCTGATTGCGCGGATGCTCGGGTCCCTGCTCAAGCAGAACGCCGCGGGCGACCGGATCGTCGAGGTGTTCGACCGCGGACAGCCGCTCGAAGCGGGCGGCCGCTATCACCAGACCGCCGCCTCCGGTGTGCTGCATTCCGACAGCCCGCAGTGGCCGGACGTGCCCGACTACGTAGCCCTGCTCTGCGTGCGCGCTGCGAAACGCGGCGGGGCAAGCAAATTCATCAACGGCTACTCGGTGCTCAAACGACTACAGGACCGCGTGCCTGACCTCGTCGACGAGCTCTACGGCGCCTTTCTTTTCGACAAGCGCGGCGACTTCATAGCGGGCGAGCCGCCGGTCACGCCGGCGCCGATCTTTCGCTGGCAGGACGGCGAGCTGCATTTCCGCTATCTGCGCGCCTATATCGATTCCGGTCATCGCCTGCAGAACGTGCCCTTAACCGAACGCCAAGCACGAGCGCTCGACGCGCTGGACGCAGTTTTGCAGGAAGAAGACCTCGTGCTCACTGAGGCGATGGCGCCGGGCGACATCCAGATCCTGAACAACCACTTCGTCGTGCACGACCGCTGGCCCTTCGAGGACGACGCAGACC
>DASTLN010000231.1:0-6020 GCA_035714925.1 Dehalococcoidia bacterium
CGTCTGCGGTTGCTCGGCATCGAGGACGACACGCCGCTGTTCGACGACGGCGATGCGGAGGAAGACGAGTAGCGAAACACGGGCCGCTGTCGCGATCTGGCGGGCCTGTTTTAGAATGAGACCTCGTGGAAGACGATCTCGGCGTAGACCTCAGCGAAATCCTTAACGTGGTAAACACGGCGGAGGTCTTCGTCGTGATGTTTCACCTGTTCGATCGCCGCCTCCTCATCGACGCCCGCACTTCGGAGCACGACCAGCCGCTGATCCGCGTCGTCGACCGCGTGCGAAGCTCTGACGAGCGCTTCCGTGAGCTGATGAGGCTCCGTCCCAAGCTGGCCTCTCCCGAGAAGATCATCGCTTTCCCCTGGCCACGCACCGTGCGCACGCTGGTCGAGTCCGGCGTCTGGCAGGCGATCTCGGACCGTCTGACATCGATAGGCGTCCCCGACAGTACGATGCTCGCCGTGCTGCACGAGCTGCAGTGGGAAGAGCGCCGCGAGGAGATCAAGGCGGTTCGCGGCGAGGAACCTTACCGGACGCTCAAAGGCACGCAGCTGAGTTGACGAACTCCATCCGCACCGTAGACCTGCGCTCCGACACCGTCACCCACCCCACACCGGCAATGCGCGAGGCGATGGCCAACGCCGAGGTCGGCGACGACGTGCTGGGCGACGACCCCACGGTGCAGCGCCTGGAAGCGATGGCCGCGGAGCGCATGGGCAAGGAAGCAGGGCTCTTCGTCGCCAGCGGCACGATGGCCAACCTCGTGGCGCTGCTGACGCATTGCCAGCGTAGTGACGAGGCGATCGCCGGCGACCTGGCGCACATCGTGCAGGCGGAGCTGGGCGGGGCCGCGGGGCTGGCGGGAGTCAACCTGCGGCAGGTGCGCAACGACGAGCAGGGTCTGATGGACCTGGACGAGATCAAATCGAAGGTCCGGCAGCCGGGAGGCTCGGCGCCTCGTACGGCGCTGATCTGTGTCGAGAACACGCATAACTTCTGCAACGGCTCCGCTGTGCCGGCCAGCTACACGTCAGAGGTCGCGGCGATCGCGCATGACGCCGGCGCCGCCTTGCACGTAGACGGCGCGCGCATCTTCAACGCGGCGATCGCGTTGGAGACGACGCCGAAAGAGCTGGCGCGAGAGGCGGAGACGGTGACCTTCTGCCTCTCGAAGGGCCTCTCGGCCCCCGTGGGGTCAGTGCTGTGCGGCAGCGCAGACTTCGTCACGAGGGCGAGGCGCAACCGGCGCATGGTCGGCGGTGGCATGCGGCAGTCCGGCGTGCTGGCGGCGGCGGGTATCGTCGCGCTGAACGAGATGGTGGACCGCTTGGCGGATGACCACGCCAACGCCCGACGGCTCGCCGAGGGCCTGGCTCAGATCCCGGGCGTCGAGGTCGACCCCTCGGTGGTGCAAACGAACATTCTCTTCTGGAGGCACCCGAGAATCGACACGACGGCGTTGGCCGGGCGCTTGCGCGAAAGAGGCGTGCTGGGCAGCATGGTTCATGGCCGCGTGCGGATGTTGACGCACTACGGCATCGAGCAAGACGACATCGACTACGCACTCGAAACGATTCGTGAGGTGACAGCGTCACTAGCCTAGGGCGCCCCAGGGCGATACTCCTTCCCGCGATCCTGATCCTGGTAGCGGCTCTGGCATGTACGAGCGGTGAGGCGGGACCGGCTACCTCCGACGTTGCGGGCGCGGCGCCGTGGGGCGCGCCGGAGAAATACACCTACGCCCTCGTGGATGACGATGGCGGTGAGCTGGGCACCGGCGTGCTCACGGTTTCGGTTGAGGATGACGTCACGCGTCTGATTCAAACCTTCAGCAGCGACGCGGCGCACGACACGATCGAGGTCGTTGTCGACAGCGCGACGTTGAAGCCCATCTCATCTCTGCGAGAGATCGAGGAGACGGACGGCGACGAGACGCGCATCGAGGTCGAGTACACCGAAGACGGCGCCCTGATCAAGCAGAACGACGACAAGCAGAGCGGCCTCAGCGTGCCGGAGCACTCCTACGACAACGACACCTCGCTGTTCCTCTGGCGCACGCTCCCCTTCGCGGAGGGCTATCAGGGCAGCTACAACACGATCATCACGAACCACCGCACGCGCCAGAAGGTCAACCTGCGGGTGACGGGCCTGGAGACCGTGATCGTGCCCGCCGGGACGTTCGAGGCGTGGCGACTGGTGATCACGACGAGCAACGCGCGGCAGATCGCCTGGTTCGCGGACACGCCTGAGAGGCCGCTGGTGCGTTACGACAACGACCGCGACGTCATTTTCGAACTGACCGAGACTCGCTGAGCTTGTCGGGAGACACTCCAGGTCCAGGGATCTTCAGAGCGTCATTTCCAGAGGCAGCCGCGCCCGGCAGCCGCTGCCTCTCCCTGCAGCGCCACGATCTGGTCGCGGTAGCGGCCGTCGCGCGTCCAGGCCAGGGCGAAACCCTCAGCGACCAGTGTGGCGTCCACGGAGGTGCCGTCCGGTAGGAATACGTAGCGTAGAAGGCGGCCAAAGTCGTCTTCGGTGCGTGCGTCCGGCAGCAGGAAGACCGTATCGTCAACCAACGACTCGTTGCGGTCGGTGGCTTCTCGATAGCAGGCACGGCCGCGCTCCGGCGTGTCGACACCGAAGTAGCGTATTCGGGTCTTGATGCCGTCGATGCGCACGTCGATCGTGTCGCCGTCGATGATTTCCTCAACCTCGACTTCTCGAAGGCTCTCCAGCGTGTAACCCTCCGGCAGCGTCAGCGTCGTGAGATGAGCTTCCAGCGGTGGGCGCTTCCCGGCGTCGCCGGCGAAGAGGTAGGGCAGTCCCGCCACGCCGGTGACGATTGCCATGAGGACCAGGACGACGAGCCAGCCGCGGCGTGAACGCCTCACGCCAGCGTCCGGACCGTGCCCGCTATGAGCGTCGAGCGGAATCGTGAGGCCTCAGGCCGCTCAGCCGCGATGCGCGCGGCGCCGAAGGCCAGCGCGGCGCCGCGGTACATCTGCTTCTCACCCACGGCGAGGCCGACGACGCTGGAGGAGCCGGCGGCTGAGTCGCACCATCCCTGGAGGGCCTCGCGGACCTCCCAGTCGTAAGTCTCCTCCGGCGCCATGAGCGCGAGGCAGGCAGCCTCCGTACCGGAGAGCGCGAAATCGTCTTCCAGTCGCACGTCTGCGCCCGCGAAGGCCTTGAGCCGCGGCGCGACGGCGCGCTGCAGGAAGCCCGCGTAGCGCGAATCGGTACCGAAGGTCTCCAGGGCGCTGAACTCGGGCAGCAGGAAGTAAAAGACGATGTCGAAGTCAGATCCCGGCTCAGCGTCCGCTTCGATTGCGCCCAGCGATTGCACCTGCGGCAGTACGGAGAGCTGGGCGGCGGCTTCCAGGAGTTGCTTACGGCCATCCGGGCCGGCGATGGGGCTTAGTGAGATGAAGTCGAGGTGTAGGACCTGCAGGCTCACAGAGGCTCGCGAGGCGATGGCGGTGGTGTGTAGGGTGCGCGGCGTTCTTGCGGCGCGGGGCGGCGCCAACCGCGCTTCACGGCTTCGTCGCCGTCGGTTGGCGCGTCGGGGCCGTTGGGGTTGGCGCGTTCGCCGGCGTTCCAGGACTCCGGCGGCTTCCATGGCACAGCGACGGCCTCTTTGCGGTCGCGCTCGAAGTACGTCGGGCCAGTCTGCAGTTCGCCGTCGGCCAGCTCGATAACGCGACGAGCTTTCTCCATGACGAGGCGGTCGTGCGTCGTCGTGATGACCGTGACGCCTTCCTGGTCGATGACCTCGAGCAGAAGCTGGAAGATCTGCGTGGCCGTGGTCGAGTCCAGCTCACCGGTCGGTTCGTCCGCCAGGATCAAGGTGGGCTTGTTGGCGAGGGCCCGGGCGATGGCAACGCGTTGCTGCTCGCCGCCCGACAGTTCATAGGGCCGGTGGTGGGAGCGCCGTTCGAGGCCAACGAGCTCGATCAGCTCGCGAGATCGCCGTCCCCGTTCCCGGATCGGCGCGCCGGCGATGCGCAGGGCGATCTCGACGTTCTCGTAAGCCGAGAGCAACGGCAGCAGACCGAAGGACTGGAAGACGAAGCCCAGCCTGTGGCGTCGCAGCTCCGTCAGCTGCGAATCGCTCATGGCGGAGACGTCCTCACCGCCGATATAGACGTGGCCGCTGGAGGCGCGGTCGAGGCCGGCGATGACGTTGAGCAGCGTGGTCTTGCCGGAACCAGAGCGCCCGATCACGGCGAGGAACTCCCCGGCGGTGACGTCGAAGCTGACGTCTTTGAGGGCGTTTATCGTCTGGTTGCCGACCTCGAAGGTGCGGCTCACGTTCTCGACGCGGACGAGCGGGCTGCCGCCGTTGTCCGCGGTCATGCTTCGTCCTCGTCCGAGGCGTCTTCCGGCAGCACTTCAACCATGCCCTCTACGAGCTTGAGACGGGCGCGTTCCTGGATGTCGACACGCTCGAGGTACTCCTTCGGTATCTGGAGGCGCCCAGTGCGGTCGACGACCGCGTATTCGTCGTGGTAGACGTAGGCCTCGTGGCCCTGGAAGGAGACGCGGCGGAAGCTCTCTGTGCTGATGCGGCCGTCGCGGATGGCGACGACGCGGTCGATCTGGTTGGCGATTGCCGGGTCGTGCGTTACGACGACGACGGTGACGCCGAGCTCGTGATTGAGGCCGCGAAGCACGCCGAAGACCTCGGACGCGGTCTGCGAGTCGAGCTCACCGGTGGGCTCGTCGGCCAGGAGCAGCGGTGGGTCGTTGGCCAACGCCACGGCAATCGCGACGCGCTGCTGCTCGCCACCCGATAGGCGGTCGGGCCGAACGTCGCTGCGGTGACCGAGGCCGACCATATCGAGCAGCTCATAGGAGCGGCTGCGGGCCGGGCCGGGATCGCCGCCATCGAGGATCATCGGCAGCTCGACGTTCTGTACGGCGGTGAGGTACGGCAGCACGTTGCGAGACGTCTGCTGCCAGACGAAACCGACCTCCTTGCGGCGGTAAGTGACGAGGTCGGCGGGCGTCATGGTCAGGAGGCTGCGGTTGCCGACAAGGCAGCGCCCGGCGCTGGGCAGATCGAGGCCGGCCAGGATGTTGAGTAAGGTCGACTTGCCGGACCCGGACGCGCCGACAATGGCCATGAGCTCACCACGCTGCACCTTGAGGTCCAGCCCGCGCAACGCGACGACTTCAAGGTCTTCCTGTTTGTAGATCTTGAACAGGTCTTCGCAGAGGATGTAGGGCTCGGAGTCGCTGGAGTGCGTGGGAGTCTGCGGCTCGTCGAGGTTTGTCGTCACAGGTTAAGTCTCGCCAATTCTTAGTACGCGATGCAGGGCAAGGCGTGAGTAGAGTAAGACCACGGCGGCGATCGTGACAAGGAACACAATTCCGAGCACGAGCCAGGCCGTGCCAACGGTAAGCCAGTTGATCTGGAGGTGCATCGGCGGAAGCACCTCATCGCCCGTCTCGGTGAGGCCCATGTAGCGGATCATCAAGCTGCCCAGGCGCATGCCCATCAGGGTGCCGGCGATCATGCCGAGACCAATGACGAAGACCTGCTCGAAGCCGACCACGAGGGCGATCTGGCGCTTCGAGAAACCCATCGTGCGCAGGACGGCGAACTCCAGGGTGCGGCGTTGCGCTGTGAGGTAGGAGTAGATCAAGAAGCCGATGGCGCTGAGGATCAGGATCGCGGCGAAGCTGATGAAGAGGATGCCTTCCCATCCCGCCGCGACCAGAGGGTCCTTCTGCTGGGCATCCCGGAGCTCTTCGAAGCTGAACAGGTTACCGGATATACGTCCCGTGTTGATTGCGTCGCGCGCTAAAGGACTCGCTGCCGCGCTCGCTTTGAGCCACGTCTCATCCGGGTAGGAGACAGGACCGCGCGGGTTAGCGTTGAGCGTGGCAACGAGGCGGTCCGCGTTCACGATCAGCGCGGCGTTATCGCGCGGGTCTTCGAGGGTCGGAAACAGCTTGAAACTGTCCGCGACCTCGAACTCCAGAAACGAGCCGTTTACGAAGATGGGCACGCG
>DASTLN010000232.1:0-6959 GCA_035714925.1 Dehalococcoidia bacterium
CCTCGCGGCGCAGCGGGAGGCCCTGTGGCGCGAGGCGTTGCCGGCGGCCGGCTATGACGCATCGCTAGCGGCGGACGTGCGAGACCGCTACCTTTACCACCGCATAGAGACCAGCGCGCCGCTGGACGGCGCCGAGGCCGTACTAAGCGACCTTCGCGCCACGCACCGCCTCGGCGTCATCACCAACGGCGGCGGCGACATCCAGCCGGCGCGCCTGAGACACGCCGGGCTGGCCCACTACTTCGACGTCCTCGTCACCTCGTCTGACGTGGACGTGGGAAAGCCGGACCGTCGCATCTTCGAGCACGCGCTGCAGCGCCTCGGCGTCTCCGCCCGCGAAGCCTGGATGGTCGGCGACCACCTCGCCTCGGACATCGCGGGAGCTCTCGGGGTTGGCGCGACGGGGGTCTGGTTCAACCCGCGTGCCCAGCAGCGACAGGCCGGCCAACCGAAAGCGCACCACGTCATCGCCTCGCTGGCGGAGCTGCGGGGGTTGCTACCATGACCGTCCGCGCCGTCTGCTTCGACCTCGACGGCACACTGCTGAGCGACGAACCGCTGGACGAGGCCATCCTCCAGGCGTCGCGAGAGTTGGCGGCTCACCAACCCCAAATCGAGCCCGCTCAACTCGCGAGTATCAACCGGCAGGTCTTCCTGGCTGGTTGGCGCGAAACTGAGCACGCATTCATCCACGGCACGATAAGTGGCGACGAAATAAGCCGGAGGGTCTGGCGAATGGCCCTGTCCGCCCTCGGTTTCAACGATGCTGCGCTTACTGAGATCGCATTCGGCGTCTTCTCGCGCGAAGTGACGGCCGGCTACCGCCTTTGCGACGACGCGCTGCCGATCCTCGATGCGCTGGGTCCACGTATGCCACTGGCGTTGATTACGAATGGCGCCTCAGACGTTCAGCGCCGCAAGCTCGTTGCCACCGGCATCGAGTCGCGTTTCGCCGCCGTTTTGGTCTCAGGCGAACTCGGTACGCCCAAACCTATGGCGAGCATCTTCCTACGCGCCGCCGAGTTACTCGGCGTAGAACCCGCCAACATCCTGCACGTCGGCGACTCACTGGAAGCGGACGTCGGCGGCGCCATGGGCGCGGGCATGACGGCAGTCTGGCTGAACCGCGATGGACGCAAACGTACCGCATGTGACCCGGAGCCGCACCACGAGATTGCGTCGCTGAGCGAGTTGGCCCAACTACTGGAACGCCCGGCCTGACAGGCTGCTACTCTTAACGGATGTCGAGGACGATTCAGATTCGAAACCTGGACGATGACATCTATGCCGCTCTCAGTAGGCTTTCTGCCGCAGATGGGATAACCGTGCCCGAATTGATGCGTCGTGCGGCGAACCGGCAAGCGACCCGTCAAACCTCCCGCCAGGCCATGAGTGAATGGCTGGAGCGAACTCGCTGGCGTTCTTCAAACATCACACGTGAAGAGATTATCCGAGCACTGGATGAGCACCGAGGTCCTGGCCTGAAGCCTGAAGCTTGTTGCTAGCTGGCGAAAAGCACCGCTGACACGCTGTCCGTCAGGTCGAAGACGGGCTGCGGGTAGAGGCCGACGAAGAACACGCCGAGCGCCAGCGCCACCACGGAGCCCTGCAGGATCAGCGGCACGTGGATGCGGCTCGTCTCGTCGGCGTGCGTCACGTACATCGCCTTCATGACCACCAGGTAGTAGTAGAGCGAGATGAAGCTCGCCACCACGGCGACGGCCGCCAGCCAGTAGTAGTCGGCCTCGGCGACGGACTGGAAGAGGATGAACTTGGTCAGGAAACCGGCGAACAACGGCATGCCCGCCAGCGAGAACAGCGCCACCGCCATCACAGCCGCCAGCAGCGGCGCCCGGTCCGACATGCCGCGGAAGTCGCTGATCTCCTCCACATCCGTCTGGTTGTTGTAGGCGATCAGCGCCATGAAGACGGCCAGGTTCGTGATCACGTAGCCCGTCATGTGCAGCAGCAGCGCGCTCGACACCTCCGGAGAGAGCGCCGTGATGCCCATCAGCATGTAACCGACCTGCCCGATGCTCGAGTACGCCAGCAGGCGCTTGATGTTGTGCTGCTGCAGCGCGATCAGGTTACCGGCGAGCATCGTAATCGCCGCCAGCGCCGCCATCATGAACTGCCAGTCGTCGATCACCGGCAGCAGCGCGCCCGAGAACAGACGCAGCAGCAACGCGAAGCCCGCCGCCTTCGAGGTTGCCGAAAGGTACGCCGTAATCGGCAGCGGCGCGCCTTCGTAGGCGTCCGGCGTCCACATGTGGAACGGCACCGCCGCCACCTTGAACCCCAGGCCCGCCACGATCAGCGTCAGCCCGATCAGCGTGCCGAGCTCGAAGCCGCGCGTGCCGCCCTCGAACGCGGCGCTGATCTCCGAGTACGTGGTGCTGCCGCTGGTGCCGTAGATAAAGCTGATGCCGTAGAGCAACAGCGCCGAGGCGAACGCGCCGAGCAGCAGGTACTTCATGCCGCCTTCCACGGAGCGCGCGTCGGTTTTGGCGTACGACACGAGGATGTAGAGGCTGAAGCTCAGCAGCTCGAGGCCGATATACGCCGTCAGTAGCTCCTGCGCCGAGGCCATGATCGTCGCCCCCGCGGTCGAGAGGACGAGCAGCGCGTAGTACTCACCGGGGTTGCGCAGGTTCTTCTGCACGTACTGCCAGGATGCGACGACCACCGCGAACGTCGTCGCGATGAAGAAGCAGCGGAAGAAGGTTGTGTAGTCATCGATCAGGATGAGGCCGGCGAAGTTGTCTTCGGTGTCGACGTAGAGCAACGAGACCAGGAACACGACGATGAGGCCGGCTCCCGCCATGAAGGGCAGCATGTCCTTCTTCATCTTCGGGAACATGACGTCCATGACGATGATCAGCACGGCAAGACCGCCCAGCAGGTACTCGGGGATCAGCAGCGAGTAGTCGAGATTGATGACTTCTCTCATCCCGCCACCTGCAAGATATCGAGTACCGAAGGCGCGATCTTATCGACGAAGGCGGCCGGCCAGAGGCCCATGAAGAGGATGAAGACTACGAGCAGGCCGCCACCGGCAAACTCGAAGCGGGACATCTCTTTCAAGCCGCCCCAACGCTGCTCATCGAACTGCCCGAAAAAGGCCAGCGCGAGCAACCGGAAGATGTAGATCGCCGTGATCCCGGCGCCCAGGATGCCCAGCGCGCCGATGACCGGGTAGTCCCGGAACAGGCCGACGAAAATGTTGAACTCCGCGATAAAACCGGACGACCCGGGTAAGCCGACCGACGTAACACCCGCGATCAGGAAGAAGATCGCGAAGCGTGGCATCTTGCTTGCCAGACCGCCAAACAGCGCGATCTCGCGCGTGTGCGCCTGGTCATAGACCGCTCCGACCATGGCGAACATGAGAGCCGTCATCACGCCGTGCGAGAACATCTGCAGCGCGGCGCCGTTGATACCCACGGGGTCCAGCGTCGCGAGACCCACGATGACCAGCCCCATGTGGCTCACGGACGAATAACCGATGACGTACTTGAAGTCGGTCTGGCCCATCGCCGAGACCGCGCCGTAGAGCACGTTGATGATCGCCAGGACGATGAGTGCCGGCATCCAGAACTCGGCGCCCTCCGGGAACATCTGGATCCCGAGGCGCAGGATACCGAACGCGCCGAGCTTCATCAGCACGCCGGCGTGCAGCATCGAGACCGCGGTCGGCGCCGCGACGTGGCCGTCGGGCGACCAGGTGTGGAAGGGCCAGAGACCGGCCAGGCACCCGGCGCCGATGGCGAACAGCGGGAAGGCCCACTTCTGGAAGTTCTCGTCGAAGCCGCCGGCCTGCGCGTGCGCGTAGAGGTCCGGCAGGCTGAAGGTGCCAAGCCCTGCCTCCGTGAATGTCGCGAAGATCGCGAAGAAGAGCAGCACGGAAGCGCCGACCAGCATCAGCATCAGCTTCATCGCGCTGTATTCCTTCGTCCGGTAGAACGTCGGAAACTGCGTGCTCGAACCCCAGACCGCGATTAGCAGGTACATCGGCAGCACCGCGATCTCGTAGAAGAAGAAGAAGAAGAACAGGTCAAGCGACGAGAAGGTCCCGAAGACGCCCGCGGTCAGGATGAAGAACAGGACGAAGAAGTCCTTGTTCTTGTGCTCGATCTTCCAGGAGATTAACGTCCCCGCGAAGGTCACGACGCCGTTGAGCAGGATCATCACCGCAGCGATGCCGTCGAGGCCGAGGTACAGCGTGATCCCGTTGTCGCCGAGGATGCCGACGTTCTCGAGCCAGTCGTAGCGCAGCAGGAAGGTGAACTGCTCCGACCCGTCCGCGCTGTAGTCGATGAAGACGTAGAGCGAGATGATGAATAGCGCCAGGCCGGAGGCCACCGAAAGCAGCCGGACGAGGTCCTTGCGCTGCGAGGGCACGAGGACGAGCACCGCCGCCGTCAGCAGCGGTATCGCGATCAGCGCCAGTAGTGCGTGTCCCTGTTCCACCCTTAGGCTCCCCACCCCGGGAACAAGGAACATGGAACAAGGAACAAGGCTCCCGGTCGCCCCTGGTTCCTGGTTCCTGGTTCCTGGTTCCTCATCTCGTTATCCCTTCACCGAATAGCCGACGATGGCCAGCACCAGCACGCCGATCAGCATGGCGAGCGCGTAGTTAGGCATCTTGCCCGTCTGCTGCAGCTTGAGTAGGAATCCCATGCCATTGGCGGCGTCGCCGGGGCCGTTGACCCCCGTGTCGTTGACCACGGTGCGGTCGAAGAACGCGATGAACTTACCGAGGCCGATCACGATGTTCGTGATCACCCACTGGTAGATGTCATCCAGGTAGAACTTGTTGAGGAACAGCTTGTGCGCGAAGGGGTATTTCTCCGCTGCCTGCGTTGCCATCGCGGCATCGCCGCTCCACACACGCATCGCCGCCAGCAATCCGCCACCGACGAGCAATGTCGAGATGATCGCCATCGGCCAGTCGAACTCGAAGTGATGCGGGTCGGCGACGAGGACGTTCTCCACTGTTTCGAGGAAGCCCTGGCCAAGACCAAGCGCATCGCCAACCGGCTCGAACACGACGAAACCGGCCACCGCCGCCAGGGCGGCCAGCGCGATCAGCGGCCATGCCATGATCGGAGCCTGCTCATGCGCGTGCTCGTGGATGTGGTGGTCCTTCGGCTCACCCAGGAAGGTCAATGAATAGACCCGCCACATGTACATCGCGGTAATAGGCAGCGTGATCAAGATTAGGATCAGCACGCCGATGTTAAAGTCGCTCGCCTTGACCAGGATTTCGTCCTTGGCGAAGAAGCCCGACAGCGGCACCATACCGGCCATCGCCAGCGCGCCCACGGCGAACGTCGCGTGGGTGATCGGCATCTTGCTCTTGAGGCCGCCCAGCTCGTTGACGTCCTGGTGCTCCGTGGCGTGGATCACGGAGCCGCAGCCGAGGAACAGCAGCGCCTTGAAGAAGGCGTGGCAGAACAGATACAGCATCGCTGCGCCCACGCCCTCTTCGCCGAAGCCGAGCGCGACCATCATCAAGCCGAGGCTGTTCAGCGTTGAGTACGCCACGACGCGCTTGATGTCGGTCATCACGAGTCCCATGAAGATCGAGAGGAACGTCGTGATCAGGCCGATGGCGACGACGAAGTAGAGCGCGCCATCATAAGACGCTTCGAACAGCGGCATGACGCGCGCCACCAGGTAGATGCCGGCCACGACCATCGTCGCGGCGTGGATCAGCGCGCTGACCGGGGTCGGGCCTTCCATGGCGTCCGGCAGCCAGACGTGGAACGGGAACTGCGCGCTCTTGCCCATCGCGCCGCCGAACAGGAACAGCGTCGCCATCGTCAGGTACCCCTTGTCGAAGCCGCCCTCCTCCGCCATGTGGAAGATCTCGCTCATGTCGAAGGTGCCGGCTTCGCGCCATAGCAGCACGATGCCGATCAGCAGGAAGACGTCGCCGAAGCGTGTCGTGATGAACGCCTTCTTCGCGGCCTCAGCCGCGGAGCGGCGTTCGTAGTAGTGGCCGATCAGCAGGTACGAGCAGATGCCGACACCCTCCCACGTGATGTAGAGCAGCAGGAAGTTGTCGGCCAGCACCAGCGTCATCATCGAGGCGATGAACAGCGACAGCACGGCGTAGTACCAGCCGTATCGCGGCTCGCCCTTCATGTAGCCAACCGAGTAGATCTGCACCAGCATGCCGACAAACGTCACCGCCGCCAGCATGACAATCGTCAGCTGGTCGACGCGGAACCCGATACGCAGCAGGAAGTCGATCTCCGGGACCTCGACCCAGTCGAAGCCCGAGGTGTTGTTGACGAGCTCAGCGCCGGCGGCCGGCAGCTGGTCGAAGAGGTCAACCGCAACGAAGAGGAAGAGCACGAAGCTGGCGATCGAGGCGCCGATAGCGACCCAGTCGCCGCGCCGCGGCAGGTAACCGTGGACGAGGGCCAGCACCACGAAGGCGACCGCCGGGATCGCGGGCAGCAGCCAGGCCTGTTTCATATCCACCCCTAGGCCTCCGACCCCAGGAACAGACGGAACAGACGGAACATTTCGTCGCAGCCCAAGGCCACTCGACCTGTTCCCTTTGTTCCCATTGTTCCTCCCGTCATCACCATTTCAGCTCGCTCACTTCGTCGACGTTGGCGGTGGCGCGCGAGCGGAAGACGTTGAGGATGATGCCCAGCGCCAGGCCAACCTCCGCGGCTGCAACGATGATCACAAAGATGCCGAAGATCAGGCCTCGGAATAGCTCGGGGTCCGTGTACACGGCGAAGGCGACGAAGTTCACCGCCACCGCGTTCAGCATCAGCTCCACCGACATCAGGATCTGAACCGCGTTGCGGCGAGAAAGGACGCCGTAGACACCCAGCGAAAAGATGATCGCGGCTACGGAGAGGAACGCTTCCAGCGGTATCTGCTCGGCGGCAGTTTCCACCTAGGCCTCCTCCTCGTCCCGGTGCGCCATGACCACG
>DASTLN010000233.1:0-5129 GCA_035714925.1 Dehalococcoidia bacterium
CTCTTCGTGGTGCACGACCCGGCGCTGCATTTCTTCAACATCAAGGAGGGCCACGAGGACGAGATGCGCCGTATCGCGCTCTTCGACTGGCTGGTCAACAACGCGGACCGCAAGGGCGGCCATACGCTGCAGGACGCGGCCGGCCGCCTCTGGTGCATCGACCACGGCATCGCGTTTCACACCGAGGACAAGCTGCGCACCGTGATCTGGGACTATCAGGGCACGCCGGTGCCGCCGGCGTTGGTGGAGGACGTTTGCGAATTCGCCGAACGCCTTCGCGGGGACGCCGCGCTGCGCGGTCAGCTATCTGAACTGCTATCGCAGACGGAGCTACGACGCCTCGAGCAGCGCGCCGCGGCGATCGACCGAGAGCGCGTCTACCCACCGCCGCCGATGCACCGGCCGTACCCCTGGCCGATGATTTAGCCCCTTCGGGACTGACGCTGCCGGTCGATCATAAGAACAGAGCACGGACGCTCGGGCGAGGCTGTTATGTCGAGCGAGTATGTCCGGTTTCCGGCCAGGGCAGCCTGGCGTGACCGAGAAAACCTCCTGCGTCGAATCGCGGAAGAGGCGTACCGGGCGGCTCGTTACCGCCTCCCGTTTACCCTGCTGCTGGTCAGTCTCGACTTCTGCAACCAGGGGACCGACCGCGATCTCAAGGAATTCACCGGAACTGGCCTGCGCGAGCTCGACTTTGCCGGCAAGCTGGGCGAGGGCGCCTATGCAATCGGCATGCCCAACTCACCCTGCAAGGGCGCCGAGGTCGTCGCCAACCGGCTGCGCCGCATCCTCATCGACTACCGGCCTCGGACCGGGGTAGCTGGCGTCCCCGAAGGTGGCGTCAACCCCAGCGAGCTACTGGCTACCGCCGCCAAGAATCTCAACTAGCACCAGCCAAACGGGCAGCTACGTCTTACGCTCCGTTCTTGCCGATCAGGCTGAGGAACTCGCTGCGGGTGCGCGCGTCGACGCGGAAGCGGCCGAGCATGCAACTGGTGACCGCGCTCGAGTGCTGCTTCTCGACGCCGCGCATCATCATGCAGAGGTGCTGCGCCTCGATCACGACGCCCACGCCCTTCGGCTCCAGAATCTCGTCGATCGCGTTAGCGATCTCGGTGGTGAGGCGCTCCTGCACCTGAAGACGGCGCGAGAAGACCTCGGCCAGCCGCGCCAGCTTGCTGAGGCCGACGATCTTGCCGGAAGGCAGATAGGCGATGTGGCAGCGGCCAAAGAACGGCAGTAGATGATGCTCGCAGAGGCTGTAGACCTCCGTGTGCACCGTTACCATCTCGTCGTACTCGACCTCGAACAGCGCCTCGCCGACGACCGCGCGCGGGTCCATGTGATAGCCGGACGTCAGGAAAGCAAGGCTGCGGGCCACGCGGTCGGGCGTCGCGCGCAACCCGTCGCGCTCCGGGTCTTCGCCCAGCGCTTCGAGCATGGTGCGCACCATCTCAGCGACTTCCGGGGAGCCGTGGCCTTCAAACTCGTCGTTCATCGTTCTGTCCGTTCTACCAGCGGTCGTAGTGGACCAGCTCCTCAATCGAGAGGCGGGGCCGGCTCTCGCCTGCGGCCGTCGACGGCGCCGGGTATCCGAATGAGATGCCGATGGCAGCGACGTGCGTCTCCGGCAGGCCAAGCGCCTCGCTGGCGACCGCCTCCTCCCGCAGGCCGATCGGGCAGGTGTGGATGCCTTCGGCCCATGCTGCGACCATCATGTTCTGCGCTGAGCGCCCGACGTCGAAGTCGCGGCGGCCGCGCTCCTGCACAATGACGATCGCAAGTGGCGCTTTGACCAGCGGTGCGGTGCCGGGACCCGCCGGCGCCAGTTTTTCTTTCGCCGCCTCATCGCGCATGACGATGTAGCGCACGGTCTGTGTGTTGCTGGAGCTGCCCGCCATGCGCCCCGCCTGCAAGATGCGATGCAGTACGTCGTCCGATATTGGCTTGCCGTCGTACTCCCGGCGATCGCGCTTGCCGATGATGGCCTGGTAGGCGTCCATGCAGTTGGCTCCTCCGGAGCGCAGGGAACAGATAACAGGCCGTTTGGCCGCCGCCTGCAGCCGCTTCTCTGCTATCTGATTTCTGTTGCCTGCTCTCGGTTATCTACTCACCGTCTTCTATACTGTACCCAATCCCGCGCAGTAGATACGCATCCTGCCGAGCCGGCAGCTTAGTTTTTGGAGGCCGAACTTGGGTATTCCGCTATCCGATGGCGCCAAGCGCATCATCGACAAGAAGAATTTCGCGCACGTTGCCACAGTCATGAAGGACGGCTCGCCTCAGGTGTCGCCCGTCTGGGTCTACCGCGACGGCGACAACGTCATGATTAGCACCGGCCACGACCGCCAGAAGACGCGCAACCTCAAGCGCGATCCCCGAATCGCGATCTCGATTGCGGATGTGGATTCGCCGTTTCCGCCCCTGCAGATCCGTGGCCGCGTCGTCGAACTCATCACCGGCGAGCCCGCGGTCGAGGGCTTTGTCGAGGTCACGAAGAAGTACACGGGCAACGAGCCGGCGCAGCGTCCCCCGGCGGCTGAACGCGTCGTCTACCGCATCGAGGCCGACTCCGTGGTAGCACCCGCGCAATAATCGCCGGCTGGGAAGGACGCCCCCTTTGGTCAAACTCACGCCGGAGCAGCGACGCCTGCTGGAGGAGCCTAACCTCGCCCACATCAGCACCCTGATGAAGGACGGCTCGCCGCAGTCGACGCCGCTTTGGGTTGACTACGACGGCGAATACGTCCTGGTTAACACCGCGGAGGGCCGCCAGAAGACGCGCAATATGCGTCGAGACCCCCGCGTCACCCTATCGGTGGTGGACCGCAATGCGTTGATCAAGTACGTCGAAATCCGTGGCCGCGTCATCGACCTGATCCACGATGGCGCGTACGACCACCTCACGAAGCTCGCGCACAAATACGCGGGCCCGGAAGCGCGCAACCCCGCGCCGCCGGAAGAGGTCCGTGTCATCGTCAAAATCGAGCCGCTGCACGTCTCAGGCGTGGGAGTTGGATAGAAGAGGCATCCTGTGGTCAAACTGACGCCGGCACAGCGAAAGCTGATCGAAGAACCGAACCTGGCGCACGTCGCGACGCTCATGAAGGACGGCTCGCCGCAGGTGACGCCTGTCTGGGTTGACTGCGACGACACGCACATCCTGATCAACACGGCGGAAGGCCGCCAGAAACCACGCAACCTGGAGCGCGACCCGCGGATCGCGCTGTCGATCGCCGCGCAGGAAGACCAGCAAATGTACATCCAGGTCCGCGGCCGTGTCGTGGAGATCACCACCGAGGGCGCCTTCGATCACATCAGCAAGCTGGGGCGTAAGTACTTCGGCCCGGACTTCGTCTACCCCAAACGCGACGGCGAGACGCGCATCATCATCCGTATCGAGCCTGAGCACGTGACCGGGCGGGCGTAGGTCAACTCCGGGCGTCTCCCGATGCGCCCATGCGTGGACGAAACCGATACGCTAACATGAGCCGCGGGCGGCCAAGGTGTTGTGGTGGCACGCGTCCCTCCCAAGGATGAGGCACGGGTTCAATTCCCGTTGGCCGCTCCAGCGACTTCTAACCCAAGCTTCTAATCATGGTTAATCCCCGAACCAGAACCAACAACGACGACGACCAGTGGAACAGTGGCGAGCTCGCCGAGGACGACCGCGGCGCAATCGAGCCGCTCGAACCGGAGTCACGGCGAGCCAGGGGGCCCGTCTACCGTCGCGTCTACACCACCGGTAACGCGGACCTCGACCGGCAGGTTAACGAGCTGGTCGGGACGCTCACCCACAGCGTCCCAACCGGCCACCAGCCCCTCGACTCCGTCGATCTCGAGCTGGTGCGCGAGATGCTGACTTCGTCGCTACGTCTGATCACCCAACCCTCGACGCGGGCCGAGCGCAAGCTGGTCAACGCGGCGATGAAGGAGTTCGCCTACTCGTTCCGCGTCTTCGCGCCGTACCGCGACCTGCGCAAGGTCAGCATCTTCGGCTCGGCCCGCGTCGAGCGCGGCGAAGAGCTCTACCACGCCACTCAGGAATTCGCGTCGCAAATCGCCGAGCGCGGTTGGATGGTGATCACCGGCGCGGGCCCGGGCATCATGGCGGCCGGCCACGAGGGCGCCGGCCCGGCGCAGAGCTTCGGAGCGAACATCCGGCTGCCGGGCTTGAACCCCGCAAATGCCTACATTGCCAGAGACGGCAAGCTGATCAACTTCAAGTACTTCTTCACGCGCAAGGTGACGTTTCTCAAGGAGTCGGACGCCTTCGTCCTGCTACCGGGCGGCTGGGGCACGCTGGACGAGTGCTTCGAGCTGCTGACGTTAACGCAGACCGGCAAGTCGCAGATCCACCCCATCGTCCTGCTGGAACCGGAAGGCAGCACCTACTGGCGCGACTGGCTGCTGTTTATCCGCGACAACGTGCTGCGGCGCAAGTACATCAACGAGAGCGACCTGGCGCTGCTGCGCGTCGCGACGACACCGCAGGAGGCTGTCGATGAAATCGAGCGGTTCTACTCCAACTACCGCTCGGCCCGTTTCGTCGGCGAGCGCCTCGTACTGCGCATCGAGCGCGCGCCGGACGCACGCACACTGGCGTATCTCAACGAGACGTTTGGAGATTTGCTCGAGAGGGGCACAATCGAAGTCGTTGAGCCGCTGCCGCCGGAGCTACGCGACGAGGACTCCCTCGAGTACAAACGCGTCGCCTTCTACCCGAAGCACGCCTACGGCCGCATACGCCAACTGATCGATCAGCTGAACACGCTGTAAGCGGGCAGGGCCACGCCAGGACCTAAGACACGTCCTTCGTAAAGACCGAGCTGCTTTCTACATCCTGATTCACGTCCTGATCATCGTCACCGTTCTGGACGAAGCCAGATGGCGGCTGAGCCGAGGCGTCCTTTGCGGTGGACTTGCCGTTCTCAGGGGGCCGGACCTTTCGCCGGGCTCGCGCCCTGGTCATCCTGGGCTCGAGTAGGGTCTCTGTGGTCCAGCCGCGGAAGTTCCGTCGATCTCGCAGCCGGAGGGTTGCACGCATCCTCGTGGGTCTGGCGAGGAAGGCAATGGGACCCAGGAGGGCAAGTCGGGCAGCGCTAACCGGGCGTTTGAATTCCTTC
>DASTLN010000234.1:0-17799 GCA_035714925.1 Dehalococcoidia bacterium
AGCGTCGGGCGCTGCGGCATCTTCTGCAGCCGTGGGTCGTCGCCCTGCAGCGCCTGCGCCTTGGGGTCTGTCGAGCCCAGCGTTATCGTGCCGCGCTCCGGGCGGCTGGGGTCCTGCTCACCCAGCGTGAACAGGACGGACTTGCCGACCCGCTTGTTGAAGTCCGCCAGCTGGGCATCCTCCAGCGCGTCCACCTTCTCCGAAGCGGTCATCGGCTTGCCGGTCTCAGTTGTCATGCTCGCGCCTCCCGGCCCCGCTCTACCGAGGCCCTATCAGGTTCACTTTAGCGCTTCTGCGGGACGATTGGTAGGAAGAAAAGCAGTGCGAGAGTGGCCAGGGACGCAGCAAGGCCTGGGATAGCGTGGTGTCCTGAATTAGACGCGAGGTTGCGGACGATGCGGCGACGAGATTGCCGCGCCTCTCCCTGGCGGTCGATGGCTCGCAATGGGGTGTTTTCCATCGCGAGGAGCGTCCAGCGATGAAGCAATCTCGGGACAACGCATCGTCGTGAAGCAAGCGCAGTGTCACGGAGGACGCGGCGACGAGATTGCCGCGCCTCCCCCTGGCGGTCGATGGCTCGCAATGGGGTGTTTTCCATTGCGAGGAGCGTCCAGCGACGAAGCAATCCGGGACAACGTATCGTCGCGAAGCAGGGGCAACGTCACGGAGGACGTGGCGACGAGATTGCCACGCCCCTCCCTGGCGGTCGATGGCTCGCAATGGGGTGCGGCTGTGTGAGGCTGGAGGGCTAGTCCGAGTCGGAGGCGCCGTCGCTGCTGGAGGTTGCGGGTGCGGGCTTGGAGTCGGAGCCGCCATTCTCCTTGGGCTGATTCGCCTCGCTCGCGGTGTCCCAGCGGCTGTTCTCAGCCAGCGTGGCCTGGCTGCCTTTGCGACTGTCGGTGATGTAGAAGCCGCTGCCCTTGAAGACGATGGGTGGCGGGTGCAGCAAGCGCTTCGCCTCGCCGCCGCATTTGGGGCAGGGCTGACGCGAGGGCGCGTCGAAACCTTCACGCGTCTCATATTGGTTGTTGCACTGGGTACACTTGTAGTCGTAGAGCGGCACGGCTGGCGAATCCTCTGTGGTCTAGAAATCGGTCTCCGGAGTCTAACCGCAGTGCGCGGTGGTGACAACTCACTTTAGCACTCCTGCGGGCAGAGTGCTAAACCTGGCGGGTCTACTCGATGCCTGCGCGCCGTTCCGCCGACTCGACCGCGTTGCGGAACAGCATCGCGATCGTCGTTGGCCCTACGCCGCCGACCCGGGGGGTGATCCAGCCGGCGACCTCCTCGCAGCGCTCGTCCACGTCCGGCAGCAGCTTGCGTCCTTCGTAGCGCACCCCGCCACCAACGACGACCGCGCCGGGCGAGATGTGCTCCGGTTGCAGGATGCCCGGGACTCCGGCTGCCGCGACGACGATCTCGGCACGACGCGTGTAACGGTCCCAGTCAGGCACGCCGGTGTGCACGACGGTCACGGCGGCGTTCGCGGTGGGGCGCTTCTGCGACAGGAGCAGCGCGAGCGGCCGTCCCAGCGTGGTACCGCGACCCAGGACGCAGACCTCGTGGCCCGAGACCGGGATCTTGTAATGCGCCAGGATCGCCTCAATGCCAGCCGGCGTGCACGGCACGGGGCCGGGCATCGACATCGCCAGGCGGCCCATGTTCACCGGGTGCAGGCCGTCAACGTCCTTTTCGGGGTCGATCTCCAACAGTGCCGCTTCGAAGTCGATCTGTGGCGGCGTCGGGTGCTGCACCAGCATCGCGTCGACGCTGGAGTCGTCGTTGAAGGAGCGGATCGCCTTGACCAGGTCTTCCTGCGTGGCGTCGTCGCCGAGGTGGATGTGCGGGCTGTTGAAGCCGAGCTCCTCGGCCTTCTCCATCTTCATGCGGATGTACCCGGCCGATGCGGAGTCGCCTCCCACGAGAATGGTGCCGAGTCCGGGGTTGTAACCCTTCGCGCGCAGGTTTGCGATGCGGGTCGTCAGCTCAGCGAAGACGGCATCGGCGACAGGCGCGCCGGGCATCATGATTGCAGCCATGTTCAGTCTCTCCCAGGTAGTTTCGCCCGCAGACCTCGCAGGCACATCGAGCCGATTATGCCGCGTCCGGGCGTGGTGTGTCGAAGGGCCGCGGGCACGAAAGCATCGCCTTCAGTTTGTAGTGCGGCACCAGCGATGGCCGCTGGTTGGCGGGCAGTCTAAGATTCGGTCATGTCATCGCTCGCCGCCGGCATCGACGCTATCGAGATTCACCGCGTCCAGGAGGTGCTCGACCACCACGGCGATCGTTTCTTGCACCGCGTCTTCACGGACCTCGAGATTGCCTTCTGCCGCGGGCGCGTACGCGAGCTGGCCGTCCGCTTCGCCGCCAAGGAGGCGATGATGAAGGCGCTGGGTACCGGCGTGCGCGGCGTCGGCTGGCGGGACATCGAAATTCTGCCTGACCGTCGCGGTAAGCCGCTGGTCTACCTGCACGATCGCGCCCGCAAGCGAGCTGAGAGCATAGGGCTGGGGCAGGCGGAGGTCAGCCTGACGCACTCTGAGGACATGGCACTGGCCTTTGTCGTCGCGCCTTGTGAGCCGATTATCGATTACGACGACGCCCGGGCCGCCCTGGTCGAGCGCCTGGTAAAGCGGGGGCTGTTATGAACGACGCGGCGTGGTCCAGGGCGCATCGCCATGCGCTCCTACAGCGGGCGTCATGAAGCTGGTCACGGCAGCCCAGATGCGCCAGATCGAGGCGGCGGCGTTCGCCTCGGGCATTTCACCGGAGGGACTGATGGAGACCGCCGGGCGTGGCGTGGCGCTGGCCGTGGCGTCACGGCTGGGTGGGGCCGCGGCCCAGCGAATCGTCGTGCTCGTGGGGCCGGGCAACAACGGCGGCGACGGGCTTGTCGCGGCGCGGCATCTCTACGATATGGGCGCCGAGGTCCACGTCTACCTGCTGACGCCACGGGGCGACGACGACGCTAACATGCGGGCGATCCGCGAGCGAGACGACATCGACATCGTGGATCTGAATGAGGCCACCGTGGCATCTGAGCTGGCGCCGGACGTTCAGCTCGCCGACGCTGTGATCGACGCCGTGCTGGGAATCGGGCGCGGCCGGCCCCTGGAGGGCGCCTTTGCCGCGGCGCTCGATGCGCTGAAGCAGCGCAAAGGCCTCCTGCTGGCCGTGGACTTGCCGACTGGTCTCGATGCCGACACCGGAGCTGTAGACCCGCATTGTCCCGCCGCTGACGCCACGCTGACGTTCGGCTACTCGAAGCTGGGGCTCCACTTGCTGCCGGGCGCGGCGCACGCCGGCGACGTCGAGGTTATGGACATCGGCCTCGACCCCGCGCTTGGGGACGAAATCGATACCGAGATCATGACGGCGGACTGGGCTCGTGCCAGGCTGCCGGCAAGGCCGCTGGTCTCGAACAAGGGGACATTCGGCCGCGTCATGGTCGTTGCCGGTTCGGAGAGCTATACGGGCGCGGCGACGCTAGCCTGCCTCGGCGCGCTGCGCGCCGGTGCCGGGCTCGTCACGCTGGCGGCGCTGCCGTCGGTCCGTGCGGCGGTGGCTGCGCAGCTGCCTGAGGTTACGTACCTGACGCTGCCGGAAGACCACGGAGCGCCTTCGCCGGAGGCCGCGGGGGTCGTGGCTGGTGCGCTTCCGGGCTATGACGTCCTGCTGCTGGGCCCGGGCCTTGGCTTGTCGGATGGCGCGCAGGCGTTGGTGCGAGGCGTCCTTGCCGCGAAGGCGCTGCAGGAGCTGCCCGTCGTCATCGACGCCGACGCGTTGAACACGCTGTCGCGCAGCGTGTCGTGGCACGAGACGTTGACGGCGCGCGCGGTCCTCACGCCGCACCCCGGCGAGCTGGCGCGGCTGGCGCATAGCAGCGTTGCGGAAGTGCAATCGCGCCGCCTCGACGTGGCGCGGGAGCGCGCGGCAGCCTGGGGCCAGACCGTGGTGCTGAAAGGCTCCGAAACCGTGGTTGCAGGCGCATCCGGCCGGACGCTGCTCAGTCCTTTCGCCAACCCCGCGCTGGCGACGGCGGGGACAGGCGACGTGCTCGCGGGCGCCATCGCCGGGCTGATCGCACAGGACGTCGCGCCGTTCGACGCCGCGGGCCTCGGCGTTTACCTGCACGCGGCGGCGGCGGAGCTGTACGCGCAGGACTACGGGCCGTCTGGGCTGCTGGCCAGCGAGGTGGCGGCCGGGGTGGCGCGGGCGGCGGCGAGGCTGCGACGCGGCGACTAGGGCTGGCGTCTCCGGCTGGACTCGCGCCTCTCAAACCGAAACAGGATGGCGATGAGCGATAGCAAGAGCCCTGTAGCGCTGATCAGCACGTTGGGGTGGACCGCTATGCCGACGAACAGCACGAACGCACCGAGGAGTCCCAGAACGAAGTTAAGAAGTGGCGGTTTCATTGCTGAAACGGATGTAGGAGTATGGCGGAGGGACAGGGATTCGAACCCTGGATCCCGGTTTCCCAGGATAACCGCTTAGCAGGCGGCCGCACTAGACCACTATGCGATCCCTCCGCCCAAAGCCATTCTAACCAGCGTTTCCTCGGGGCGACAAGGAAACCTCGAATCCGAAGTTCACGATCCTGCAATCGAATGTAACTTGACAGGCGAATCTAAACAGGTATGATTCGAGTATTGGGTGCAATGAGTTAGTAATGTGCGTAGGCAATAGAGCAAAATTAGGGGCTTCTCAAAGGAGGCAAGAATGCAGGCCTACTGTTTAAAGTGCCGGACCCAGCGTGAAATGAAGGACGCAAAGGCCGTCACCATGAAGAACGGCAAACCGGCAACCCAGGGCGTCTGCCCGGTCTGCGGTACCAAGATGTACCGCATCGGCAAGGGATAGGCGGACACCTGCCCATCTAGACGCAAGGAAGGCCGGCGATACCAAGGTCGCCGGTCTTCTTCAATCTCCCTCCTCCGTGGACCAGTAAGCTACCCCCTTCTCTCCCAGACGTAGCCAGAGATAGCGGTCGCCGAATAGCTTCGATATGCGACCCGGTAAGCCGCCGCCAATGCGCAGCACCGGCACCGAGCCGTTGTAGAGCACCTGGTACGGTGGCTCCGCACGCCAGCCATTTGTCCCGCCCGTGGGCTGAGGGCGCGCCGATGACAGGCGGCTCATCAGTTCAGGCCAGGCAATGCGATTCGACGGGCAGGCAGTGGGCCCCGCGCCAAAACGGACGCACTCGCGGTGCTCGTACAGCGTGGCGTTGAGGTCGCGATCGTTGGCCGGCCGGCGCCAGTAGGCGTTCGTGACACCCTTCCACGCCGCGATGTCCTCGAGGATGCGTCCAAGCGCCGCCTTCTGCGATTCGGTCAGCGGTTCCGACTCTCGCCCCGGAGCGCCGCCCTCGAACTCGAACGCCACGCCGCGCGTGTTGGCCTCGCGGCTGCCGCTGGACCAGCACGACGCCGTGACGGGGTAGTGCTGAACGCAGGCGCCGTCGTAGGGGATCCAGCCATGGGTGGAGGCCGCGGCGTACGTCGTGTAGTGCCCCGACGCGTCGCGCGTGGTTGAGAAGAGGCGGCTGGACCAGCCGCCGTAATAGCCCACCGCCGAATGCGCCACGTAGAAATCGACCGCGTTGCGCTGGCTGTAGACCTTGTCGGGTGGGCCGGCCACGCGACGCATCCAGTCGAACCAGCCGTCGGGTGTTATCGCCACGGGGGACCTCCATTAGGGCGTAGTGAGGACAGAAGCTAACAGCGAAGAAAGCGATGTCTAAGCGTCCAAAGACACCATTGCGAGCCATCCACCGGCAGGGAGGGGCGAAGCAACCTCGTCGCCCCATCGTCCGCAATCTCGCGTCTAATCCAGGACGCCACGTCTGTCCGAGATTGCTTCGTCGCTGGACGCTCCTCGCAATGGGAAACGCCCCATTGCGAGCCCTCGACCGGCAGGGAGAGGCGAAGCAATCTCGTCGCCTCATCGTCCGCAACCTCGCGTCTAATCTAGGACGGCACGCCTGTCCGAGATTGCTTCGTCGCTGGACGCTCCTCGCAATGGGAAACGCCCCATTGCGAGCCATCGACCGGCAGGGAGAGGCGAAGCAACCTCGTCGCCCCATCGTCCGCAACCTCGCGTCTAATCTAGGACGCCACGTCTGTCCGAGATTGCTTCGTCGCTGGACGCTCCTCGCAATGGGAAACGCCCCATTGCGAGCCATCGACCGTCAGGGAGAGGCGAAGCAACCTCGTCGCCCCATCGTCCGCAACCTCGCGTCTAATCTAGGACGCCACGTCTGTCCACGATTGCTTCGTCGCTGGGCGCGCCTCGCAATGGGAAACGCCCCATTGCGAGCCATCGACCGACAGGGAGAGGCGAAGCAATCCCGTCGCCGCATCGTCGATAGCCTTCGTCCGATTCAAGAGACGTTACGCCTGCCCGCGATTGCTTCGTCGCTGGGCGCTCCTCGCGATGGGGAGACGCTAGCGCTCCAGGCTGAGGACGGCCATGAAGGCTTCTTGCGGTATCTCCACGTTGCCGACGCGCCGCATGCGCTTCTTGCCCTCTGCCTGCTTCTCCAGGAGCTTGCGCTTGCGCGTCACGTCGCCGCCATAGCACTTGGCGAGCACGTTCTTGCGCATGGCCCGCAC
This sequence comes from Dehalococcoidia bacterium, assembly GCA_035714925.1. GTDB lineage: Bacteria > Chloroflexota > Dehalococcoidia > DSTF01 > WHTK01 > WHTK01. The sequence continues at coordinate 6,615 of DASTLN010000234.1, forward strand.
CGTCTCGCGGGCGATGATGCGGCCGCCGATCGCGGCCTGAATCGGCACGTCGAAGAGCTGGCGCGGGATCAGGCTCCGCAGCTTCTCCACGAGCTCTCGGCCCTTGATCTGCGCTTCGTCGGGGTGCGTGATCAGCGTCAGCGCGTCGACCAGCTGGTTGTTGACCATGATGTCGAGCTTCACCAGCCGCGCCGGTTCGTAGCCGACGAGCGTGTAGTCGAGGCTGGCGTAGCCCTGGGTGCGCGACTTCAGCTGGTCGTAGTAGTCGGTCAGGATCTCGGCCAGCGGCACGTGGTATTCGAGGACGACGCGCATCTCCGTCGCCTGGCTCTCGCTGGGCGCCGTGATGCCGCCTTGCAAGTACTCCATGCGTTTGTAGGCGCCGCGGCGTGCCGTGGTCAGCTCCATGACGGCGCCGACGTAGCGATCGGGCACGACGACTGAGATGTCGACCCACGGTTCACGGATCTCGGCAATCTCGTTGGGTGGCGGCAGCTCGGCCGGGTTGTCCAGCGCCAGCTCGCCGCCGTCGGTCTTCGTCACCTGGTACTCGACGCTGGGGGCCGTGAAGATTAGCGACAGGTCGTATTCGCGCTCGAGGCGCTCCTGGACGATCTCCATGTGGAAGAGGCCAAGGAAGCCGCAGCGGAAGCCAAACCCCAGCGCGACGCTGGACTCGGGCTCGTAGGTCAAGGCGGCGTCGCTGAGGTGGAGCTTCTCCAGCGCCTCGCGCAGCAGCGTGTAGTCGTTGGCTTGCCCCGGGTAGAGGCCCGCGAACACCATGGACTTGACGGGCCGGTAGCCGGGCAGCGCTTCGACCGGCTGCGCGTCGTCTGTCGTCAACGTGTCGCCGACGCCGACCTCGCGCACGCTCTTGAGGCCCGTCGCCACGTAGCCGACTTCGCCGGTCGTCAGCTCAGGCATCTCGTAGAACCCCGGCGTGAAAACGCCGATCTCGACTGGCTCAACGCGTGTCTCGTTGGCCATGAGGCGCAGCGCCTGGCCTTCACGTATCGCGCCGTCGACGACGCGGACGTAGGCGATGACGCCTTTGTATGAGTCGTACTTCGAGTCGAAGATCAACGCACGCAGTGGCGCCGTGGGGTCGCCCTGCGGGGGCGGGATGCGGTCGACTATCGCCTGCAGGATCGCCTGAGTGCCGGTGCCTTCCTTGGCGGAGGCGTAGATCATCTCATCGGCGCTGAAGCCGACGATGCGCTCGAGCTCCGCTGCGACGCGCTCCGGCTCCGCGTTGGGCAGGTCGATCTTGTTGATTACGGGGATGATCGTCAGGTCCTGCTCGATAGCCGAATAGAGGTTGGCTAGCGTCTGGGCCTGCACGCCCTGCACGGCGTCGACGACGAGCAGCGCGCCCTCGCAGGCCACCAGCGCGCGCGACACTTCGTAGGCGAAGTCGACGTGGCCCGGCGTGTCGATCAGGTTGAGCTCGTAGGCGCCATCCGGGGCGACGTACTCCATGCGGACGGCCTTCGCCTTGATCGTGACGCCCTTCTCGCGCTCCAGCTCCATCGAGTCCATGAACTGCGCCTGGGACTCGCGCGGGCCTATCGTCCCGGTGTGCTCCAGCAGCCGGTCGGCGAGAGTGGACTTACCGTGGTCGATGTGGGCGATGATCGAGAAATTGCGGATTCGGCTCGTGTTCAATGCTCGATCATCGTAGCAGCCGCCCGATAACTGTCATAGCGCTCCGCTGCGGCGCGATCATGTTCGAGTACTATCGCAGTAGACACAATCGAGAGGGACTGAACCCTGATGCGGAAACGCATTCTGCTCGCGGTTGCCCTGGCCGTTTGTTGCCTGGCTTGCGATAGGACTACTGAAACGGGCGGGTCCGCGACCAGTGTCCCATCGAGAGATACGACCGGGCCTGAACTCAACGCCTCCGAGACCAAGGCAACCTCGACTCCCGGTGCGGCGGGGGTGACGGAACCCGGGCCAGGACCAACTCCGGACGATTCGAGCGCGATGCCCGGTCGGGAGATTGCGCGCGTAACCAGAGTCGTGGACGGTGACACGATCGATGTCGAGCTCAATGGCGCCATCGTACGAATCCGCTACATCGGTATGGATACGCCTGAGACGGTCGACCCCAACAACCCGGTCGAGTGCTTTGGGCACGAGGCGAGTGAGAAGAACTTCTCGCTGGTGAACGACCGCGTCGTCGAACTTGAGAAGGATGTCAGCGAGACAGATCGCTTCGGCAGGCTGCTGCGATATGTGTACGTCGATGGCCGCATGGTCAACGAGGAGCTGGTGCTGGGCGGCTATGCTACTGCGGCGACCTTTCCGCCCGATGTGAAGTACCAGGAACGCTTCGCGGCGGCGGAGGTCGAGGCCCGAGAAGCCGATCGGGGATTGTGGGGAACCTGCGTTGGCACGGCGCCGACTCCGGTCGTATCAAGCGGCTGCCCGGAAGGCTGCGCTTCGCCGCCGCCGGGTTGCGAAATCAAGGGCAACATCAACTCCTCGGGCGTGAGGATTTACCACGTGCCATCCGGTGAGTTCTACGACGTGACGGTCATCGACACGCTGCGCGGTGAACGCTGGTTCTGCACCGCGGACGAAGCGGTAGCCAATGGATGGCGCGCCAGCCAGCGATGATCGGCCGCCGATAACTCAGCTATGCGGTTGCCTAGCACTTCGTTAGCAACGAATCCGTATCCTGAGATCAGGATGCGTATACACCTCGGATTGCGCGCTGCTAGAATACGTGCAATGCAACATATTGCACTGGAGGAGTTCAATGAGTCGCTCCACCACCAGCTTGAGGTTCGATGACGAGTTGCGCGAGCGTCTGGCAGGCCTGGCAGCTGCCGAGGGCACGTCTCTGACTGCGCTCGTGGAACGCTTTCTGCGCGAGGGCCTTGCGATCGCTGAGTATCCGGGGGTCGTCTTCAAGCCCGGCCCATCAGGACGTCGAGCCGCGTTGGCCGGAGGACCCGATGTGTGGGAGATCGCCTCTGCCTTACGCCGGACATCGGGCTCGGAGTCAGAGCGTACCGCCGCGTTGGCGGATGAGTTCGGCATCCATGAACGTCAGGTGGCGTTGGCACTGAACTACGCAGCCGCGCATCACGAGGAAATCGAATCGCGGATTCGCGCCAATGACCGCGCGTTGGAGGAAGCAGAGCAAGCGGCCAGTCAGCGTAAACGCCTCCTTGCATGAGATTTCTCCTCGATTCGATGTTCCCGCCGCAGACGTCCGAGTATCTAAAAGCGGCAGGTCATGACATGGTCACTCCAGCCCTGCTGGGAGCTCATAACCTGCCGGACGAAGTTCTCCTCGAGATCGCGACGGAGCAGCGGCGTGTCATTGTGACGGAGAACGCCAGCGACTTCGCCCAGACGACGACCTGTACGGTCGTATTCATTCGCAAGTCGTGGTGGCCGCCACAGACCCTGGCCTCAAGCCTTGCAGACGCGCTCGCTCGGTGGGCGGATGCGAACCCCGACCCAGGACCCTGGCCGCACTGGCTGGAAGCTGAGTTTCGGTGACCCAAGCCTCACGGTCGATAAGGTCTCTCTAGCCATACGACTGCGTGTCCATCCAGGGCCGATAAGTCTGCTATGCGGTTGCTTAGCACTTCGTTAGCAACGAATCCGTATCCTGAGATCAGGATGCGCCTCCACCTCGTCATGCTCGCTGCGTCTGCCGCGCTGCTCGTCGCCTGCTTCGGTGGCGCTGACGAGCCCGCCACACCCACCGCAACGCCGGAGCCGCTGCCCGCCGCCGTCTTCGATGAGTTCGCTGTTGGGCGGCCCCAGAACCGCGTTGGCGTGGGCGACGCCGAGCGCGCTCTGGCGCGCTTCGAGACGACGCGGGGCGACCTGATCGCGGCGTTTCGGGAGCAGGGCTGGTTCCGCGATGGCCTCAGCGAGGACGAGTCGATCTTCGTCGAGCGCAGCCTCAGCTTCGTGGCCGGGCACCCGGAGCCAAGCTTCGAGAGCATCCACCCGCAAGCCGTCAGCGACAAGCTGTACATCTACGACACGCTGCAGCTGAGCCAGCGCAAGGTCGGCCTGTTGCTGATATACGAGCCCGGTGACGACGCCGAGAGCGAGTTCGCGTTACTCAAGGCAGTCATCGCGCAGCTCGAGCGTGAGGTAGGCATTGAGTGGCCGGAGCCGATCATCACGGTGGTCAACGGCAGCTACGGCATCAACGACTACGACAGCAACGGCTTCATCCGCATCGACGGCTGCTGCAAGCTCGCGGCGTTTATTCTGGCGCACGAGCTGTCGCACGTCTACTGGACCGCGGGACCGTTCTGGTTCAACGAGGGCATGGCCGACATCTACGCCACACTGTCGCTGCAGGCTCTGAGCGACGACCCGCCCGAGCCGTGGGGCCACTTCAACGCCGATATCGATGACTATTATGCGCAGCGCAAGAGCGTGGTCGACTCCGCCGGATTCCCGCAGCTGCCCTTACCTAACCGATTCGCGTCGGACGGCCTGTACCAGGCCGCGGACGTCTTCTTGCTGACGATACGTGACATCATCGGCGCCGATGCCTTCCGGGATGCCGCCCGTGACATCTACGCCGCGTCCGACTTCGCCCGCCTCAACATCAGTGAAAAGCGCCTCGAAGACATCGTTCTGCGCTACACAAGCGATTCAAACGCCGGCGCGGTGATGCAGCTGTTCAACCGCGAGGTATGGGGCGACAACGGCGAAGAGTACCAGCGTCTCAAGGAGTTCGAGGGCTCTTAGCCTGAACGACCCATTGCGAGCCATCGACCGGCAGGGAGAAGCGAAGCAATCTCGTCGGCGCGTGTTCCGAGGCATGTCAAGCTTTACAACAACAAGTCGTTGACGGTGGCGACGTTAGCCCGGGATTGCCTCGTCGCTAGACGCTCCGCGCAATGGGAGGCGGTCAGCGGCTGAGGCGCTTATCCAGGGCTTCTCGCGTGATGCGTGCCTGGTTCAAGTGCTGCAGGTCGTGCTCGTGCAGCTCGCGCGCGATGTCGTAGACGGAGATCTCGCCGCGGTAGGGGTGGAGGCCCGTGCGCAGCCAGTCGTCCTCGCCCAGCGTGTAGAGCAGCCAGACGGTCTCTTCGCGCGCCGCCTCATATTCGTAGAGGAAGTGCTCCAGCGGCTCGTCGACGTAGTTGCGCTCGGCCGGTAGCACGTCCAGGGGCTCGTGCTGCAGGCGGACCGGTGTCGTGTAGCCGTGAGCGATGGCCTCGATCTGGCGCTGGTAGAGCTGTTCGGCGTCGCGCATGTGAGCCGCGATCTCCTTGAGGCACCATTCGCGCGGCGCGGGACGCCAGCGCAGGCCCTTTTCGTTGACGCCGGTGAACAGGCGGTATAGCTCGCCCGCCATCTCGCGCACGGCCTTCATGAGCCAGCGGCGTTCTCCGGATGAGACGTGTTGTTCGACCATCGGGTCCTGATTTTACTCCTTCGGATTACTGAAGTTCTCCGGCTCCTGTCATGCTGGCGCACCGAGTCATCAATCCTCACGGGCCCGGTATCTAACGGGCCGCACGTGGCATCGGGCGGGTGAATCATTCGTCTCGCGGGACCTTGACGCGATCTTATGTGCAGCTAGTGTGATCTTATGTTAGACTCCGCTGCTGGCGGGCCGAGGGCTAGGCTTGCGGTTCATCCGCTTCTTCTCACCAGGACGCATACTCCTGCTGGCGACGCTTATCGTCTCCGGCTACATGCTCCTGTCTGCCGGCAACACCTTTCTCCACTCTTATCGCCTCGTGAATGATGAGAATCGCCTGCAGGAGCAGGTCGACACACTCAAACAGCAGCGCGAGCAGCTGATTCAGATCCGCGACTACCTGCAGACGGACGAATACGTCGAGTTCATGGCCCGCCGCGTGTTCGGCCTGGTCAAGCCGGGCGAGAAGCTCGTCATCGTGGACGCCCCGGCCCCGGAGCCAGCGCCGGGGCGCGACGACCTCACCTGGTGGCAGCGGTTGTTTAGCGGTCAGTAGTAACGCACGGGAATCAAGGTCGCTGAGGTTTCGGCCTGCTGCTTCAGTGGGTCCGGGGTGTCCCCGGCTTTCAAGTCGAAGCAGCGGTTGTTTAGCGGCCAGTAGAGGCAAGGGGAATCAAGGTCGCTGAGGTTTGACCGGTTTCCTCAGTGGGGTCCGGGGTGTCCCCGGCTTTCAAGTCGAAGCAGCGGTTGTTTAGCGGCCAGTAGAGGCGAGGGGAATCAAGGTCGCTGAGGTTTCGGCCGGCTGCTTCAGTGGGGTCCGGGGTGTCCCCGGCTTTCATGAGGCGCAGTAACAGGTAACCCGTAACAAGTAACTGGTCACAAGTTCCCGTACCGTGACCTTACCGCGTCAAACTTGTTACTCGTTGCCTGTTACTTGTTACTCTTCCTCCATGAACACGCGCCCACCGGGCGAACCGCAGCGTAAACGCATCGAGGGTAGCGTCCGGCGCCAGATGCTGGACCACGGCTTGCAGGCTGAACGCCGCCTGCTGCTGGCCGTGTCCGGCGGCGCCGACTCCTCCGCGCTGCTCCTGATCGTGGCCCGTCTGGCGAAGAACCTGCATCTGCAGCTCGGCGTGGCGCACTTTGACCACGGACTGCGGGGACAACGAGTGGCCAAAAACGAAGCGCGCTTTGTGCGTGGTCTGGCGTCGTCCCTCGGCCTGCCTTTTTATACAGGGAGCGGTCGCGGCGCGCGGCTCGCCTCCGAGGACGCGGCCCGGCGTGCTCGCTACGAGTTCCTGGCCTCGGTTGCGGAGCGCGAGGACTACGGCGCGGTCGCCACCGGGCACACGGCCTCGGATCAGGCGGAGACGGTGCTGCTGCACCTGGTGCGCGGCGCCGGGTTGGACGGCCTGGCGGGTATGTCTGCGAAGGCTGCCTGGCCTTTTCAAGGCCACGGGAGTCTGACGCTGCTGCGCCCGCTGCTACACCTCTCCAGAGAGGAGACGCTGGCCTACTGCACGGCAGCGGGCATCGAAGCGATGGAGGACGCCAGCAACGCCGCGCCGCGCTACCGGCGCAATCGCGTGCGGAACGAGCTGCTACCGCTGCTGCGAGAGCTCAACCCGCGTATCGATGAGGCGCTCGTCCGGCTGGCAGACGCCGCGCGTGAGGACGTCACGTTCCTGCGGGGCGTGGCGTCGGAGGCGCTGATTGATTCGCCGGAAGGCTCGCAAAGCGTCTCGCGACATGTGCTCGCGGCGTGGCCCGCGTCGCCGCGGCGACACACGCTGAGGCTGGCGGTCGCGGCGTTGCTGGGGGACGGGCGGGAGCTGACGCAACGTCACCTGGAGGCGCTGGAACGCCTCGTCCTCGAAGGCAAGACGGGCGATCATCTCGACCTGCCGCGCGGCGTGACCGCCGTACTGCGCGGCGACACGCTGGAGCTTCGTCTCAAATCCACGCAAGCTCCCCTTAAGCCCGAGCCCGTCACGCTTGAAGTACCGGGTCAGACTCGGTTCGGCGCGCTGGTGGTCGCGGCCTCGGTCGAGCCGCCGTCTGCTTGCGAAACCGCCGAAGTGGACGCCGCGGCGGTGGCAGAGGGCCTGTGCGTGCGGCGACGCCTGCCGGGCGACCGGTTTCGGCCGCTCGGCATGACGGGCCGAAGGAAGTTACAGGACTTTCTCACCGACGCTCACGTCCCGCGCGACGAACGCGACACAATCCCCCTTTTCGTCTCGCAGCGCGGTATCGTCTGGGTCGGCGGGCTGCGTATTGCAGAATGGGCCCGTCCTCAACCGGGCCGACCCACCACGTACCTCTCTTTCCATCCCTTCTAGCTCAGGAGAATCGAATGCCTCTCGCAAGCGTCAGCCAGCGCCGCCTTGCCTTCCGTGCCCATCTCGCAGCCACGCAGGCGCTGCCGGCCGGCTCCGTCTTCGACGCCGCCTCGGCGCGCCTGGCGCAGGCCGCCGGGTACCAGGTTGGGATGTTCGCCGGCTCGGTGGCCTCGGCCGTCGTGCTGGGGGCGCCGGACCTCGTCGTGATGACGCTGAGCGAGTTCGCGGACCAGGCGAGGCGCATCGCGCGCGGCTCTGACCTTCCGTTCATGGTCGACGCCGACCACGGCTACGGCAACGCGCTGAACGTGCGGCGCACTGTGGAGGAGCTGGAGACGGCCGGCGTCTCGGCGATAGCGGTGGAGGACACGGTGCTGCCGCGTGTCTACGGCGGCCCGGAAGCCGGGCTGATCCCTCAGGCCGAGTTCCGTGACAAGCTGCGCTCGGCGGTCGCTGCGCGTGTCGAGCCCGAGCTCGTGATCATCGGGCGGACGCAGGCGCTGCGCGACGCGGGCATGGACGAGACGTTGGCCCGCATCGCCATCTGCAACGAGACCGGCGTCGACGCCATCTTCGTGGTCGGCGTCAACAGCATCGAGCAGGTGCGGTCGCTGCATGCGGCGACGGCGCTGCCGCTGATCCTCAACGCGATGCCGTCCGACGGCACGCCGGAGGCGGTCGCGGCGCTGGGCGGGCGCCTCTATCTGCAGGGCCACCTGCCCTACTACGCCGCGATGAACACACTGTACGAGTCCTACAAGCACCTCGTCGAGACGGGCGACCAGACGGCGCTACAGCCGAAGGTGCTGTCGAAGGAGCTGCAGGCGCTGGCGATGGCGGAGACGGAGTACGCGGCGTGGACGCGGGAGTACATGGGGGTGGAACACTAGTATTCCGGCGGAGACGGCGGCCTGGCCGCCGCGATGATGACGATGGATGCCACAGGCAAGGTCATCATGAGGAGGAGGCCCGGCCCGAACTCCCCGAAGGCATCTCGCAGCAAAGCCAGCGGCAGCGGCGCGGTCGCCGCGCCGGCAATGGCTATCATCACGCCTGAGCCCTGAATGCGACCCAGGCGTTCCCGGCCGTAGAAATACGCCCACGTAACCCCGGAGAGCGCCTGTGTAATGGCGCCGGATGCTCCCAGCATGACCGCGTAGATGGTCGCGGAGACGACGGAGTCCACGAACTGGAGCCACGCCAGCGCCAGGAGCAGCAGCAGCATCGCGCCCACGAAGACCTTTCGGGGACCGAACCGATCGATGAGGATTCCCCCAGCCACGACGGCGATGGCGGAGGCGATGGCAAACGGAATGAAAATACCGCTGGCTACCGACGCGCTGAGGCCTTGCTCCGCCAGGATGCCGGTTTGGTGGAAGATCAAGGCTGTGCCAACGAACGCCGGCGTTGCGAGTGGCAAGGCTAGTAGCCAGAACGTGAGCGACGTGAAAACCTTGCGCCGGTCGGGTCCGCTGGACGTGGCCGCCTTGACGAGGCGGTCTTTGGGAGCCTCGTCGCCGTCCGGGAGAAGCCCCACGTCCTCCGGCCGGTTGCGGACGAGGACTAGCGTGCCGGGCAAGAGCAGTATGAGGACGATGGCGCCGAGGACGGCGTAGGCTTCGCGCCATCCTACCGACACGATGAGCTCGCGGCACAGGGGCGGAAGGACGGCTGTCGAGGCCGCGAAGCCCAGCGTCATTACGGCAACTGCCCGCGCGCGGTAGCGGATGAACCATTGCGCTACTAGCAGCGTCCCGTTGACGGGGAGAGACCCCTGGCCCAGCGCTCGCAAGGCAGCGAACGCGATAAAGAACACGAAGATAGACTTCGCGGCGGCCATGAGGAAGCAGGCGGCGCCGAGGCCGATGCCAGCGAAAAGCAGTATGCGTCTCGGCCCATAACGGTCGGCTGCACGGCTGACCAGGGCGACGGTGACCGCGCTGACGCCGCTGCCGATGGCGTAGAGGGTCGAGATGCCGGAGCGAGAGAAGCCCGTATCCTCAATCATCGAGTCGATGAACACAGAGAAAACAAAGGACTGGCCCGGGCCGGAGCAGAAGGCGATCACGGCCGCGAACAGGGCTATAACCCAGCCGTAGAAGACGGGACTGGTCCGGAATGGGAGCGTTTGGATGCCTATGGGAGCCTTTCCAGCCAGGGCGTCGTAGTCAACGCTGAGAGCGTGGCCGCTTAGCCAATGCTACATCAGCAACTTCGCCCAGCCGCAGGCCCTGCATGTCTGCGCTACCATACCTGCAGGAGACATAATGCCTGCGAAATCTACGACCATTGAGATCGGCGGCATAGAGGTCCAGATCACCAACCCGGACAAGGTGTTCTTCCCCAGGCTGGGCCTGACCAAGCTCGACCTCGTGCGCTACTACGAGTCGGTGGCGGAGGGCGCGCTGCGTGGCATCATGCGCCGCCCGATGATCCTCAAGCGCTTCGTTAACGGGGTCGAGGAAGAGCCGTTTTTCCAGAAGCGCGCGCCGAACAACCTGCCGCCGTACGTCGACACGGCGCGCGTGCGCTTCCCCAGCGGCCGCTTCGCCGACTTCGTGGTCGCCGATCAGCCCGCCGACCTCCTCTGGGCGATCAACCTCGGCTGCGTCGACCTCAACCCGTGGCCCGTGCGCGCCGAAGACGTGGACCACCCGGACGAGCTGCGTATCGACCTTGACCCCACTCCGGAGGCAACGTTCGATGACGTGAAGCAGACGGCGCTGCTGTTTAGGCAGACGCTGGAGGATTTCGGCTACCGCGCCTTCGCGAAGACGTCAGGCTCGCGCGGCATCCACGTCTACGTGCGCATCGAGCCGAAATGGGAGTTCGGCGTCGTGCGGCGCGCCGGGTTGGCGCTGGCGCGAGAGGTGGAACGCCGCGCGCCGGAGCTGGTGACGACGAAGTGGTGGAAGGAAGAGCGCCACGGCGTGTTCATCGACTACAACCAGAACGCCCGCGACCGCACGATCGCGTCCGCGTACTCGGTGCGCCCGACGCCCGACGCGCGCGTCTCCGCGCCGCTGAGCTGGGACGAGCTGCCCGGTGTCGAGCTGGCCGACTTCACGGTCGAGACGATGCCGGAGCGCTTCGCCAGGCGGGGAGACCTCATGGCGGCCATCGACGACGAGGCGTTCTCGCTCGAGCCGCTGATCGAGTTGACGCGGCAACAGGAGGAGGCCGGGCTGGGCGACGCGCCATGGCCGCCGCAGTTCGCCAAGGCACCGGGCGAGCCGAAGCGGGTTCAGCCGTCGCGCGCCCGTAAGGAAACAGATGAGAAGCCGAGGACGGGCCGCCGCCAGTCGATTCATCCGCTGATCACGATCGCGCACGCGGAGCACAAGGCCGACGCGCTGGCCGGCCTCGAGCGCTGGAAGGCGCGCCATGCCGCGGCCGCGTCCCACATCACTCCCGGCGATGTGCTCAT
>DASTLN010000235.1:0-4319 GCA_035714925.1 Dehalococcoidia bacterium
CGTCCAGCTTCCACGATGTCACCCTCATGCCAGACTCAAAGCTCTCGGCGATCTACGCCGCGGAGCGAATCCGCACGAACTCGCGCCACCACCAGGCTGTCACGCCGGACCGTGTCGCGAACGGCCTGCTCATCACCGGCATCTCGGACGACGGCATCGTCGAGGGTCTCGAGAGCACGGCGCACCACTGGGTCGTCGGCGTGCAATGGCACCCGGAGCGCCCGGAGCCGGAGATGCCCGGCTTCTCGGAGAGCAGCCGGCGGCTGTGGCGGGCGTTTGCGACAGCGATCACGGCCAGTTGACATCGTATTACGTACACGTATTACAATACTGAATGGCCGGGGACCCGATAGACCTCGATGTCGATTCTCTGGAATGGGACGAGCGTAACCTTACTCATGTTGCCGACCACGGTGTGACTCGGGACGAGGTTGAGGCCGTGCTGGCGAACGCGCCGCAGTTCTTCGCCGACCTGCCCGAGCGAAGCGGGACACACGTGATGATCGGTCCAGATGCCAATAACCGGTTTCTGTTTGTCGTGCTCGCGGAAACAGCGACCCGGAATGTTTGGCGCGTGATTACGGCCGACCGGTACGCGCGGCGGAGGGCGCTACGGCATTACAGGAGGAGCACATGACCAGACGCGAGACTGACGAGGAGATCATCGCTGAGTATGACAAGCTCCTTGCTGAGGGCCGGGAGATGGAAGGACTGGTGCCCGTGAAGGCGCGCGTGGCGAAGCCGGTGCGCGCCGTCTATTCGGTACGCATGAGCTCGCAAGAATTGACTCAGATCAGCAAAGCCGCCCGCCAGCGCGCCATGACGGTGTCCGATTTCATGCGACAGGCGTCTTTGGCCGCGGCCCGAGATGAGCTGGACCTGGAAGCCGGGCGCCAGGAAGCAGCCTTTCTGGCAGTGCGGGAGAAGGCACGCGAGTTGTACCAGGCGATGGAGGAGCTATAAGCCAACCCATCGCTGGGTCGTCGGCGTGCAGTGGCACCCGGAGCGTCCGGAGCCGGAGACGCCCGGCTTCGCCGACTCGAGCCACCTTCTGTGGGACGCCTTCGCGGCGGCGGTGAGATCGACCTCCAGGTAGTTCGAATCTGTACTCAGATGGCATGAAATGGTAAGATAGGGTTAACAATTCTTCTGCCTTGAACCGCCTCGATCGGCGGTCGTGTCCCAGGAAGTCCCGCTGATGACTACAACGCCATTCAACGCCGGCACCATCCGCCCCAAGAGCATCGAGGAGGAGATGCGCGTCTCCTACGTCGACTACGCGATGAGCGTCAACGTCGCCCGCGCCATCCCCGACGTCCGCGACGGCCTCAAGCCCGTGCAGCGCCGCATCCTCTACGCCATGTCGGAGCTCAACCTGGCCGCCGGCAACCCTTACAAGAAGTCCGCCACCGTGGTCGGCGAGGTCATGGGTAAGTACCACCCCCACGGCGACACGCCGATCTACGACTCGATGGTCCGCATGGCGCAGGACTTCGCGTTGCGCTACCAGCTCGTGGACGGCCAGGGCAACTTCGGCAGCGTCGACAATGACCCGCCCGCCGCCATGCGCTACACCGAGGCGCGCCTCACCGCCATCGCCTCCGAGATCCTCGCCGACATCGACAAGAACACAGTCGACTTCCAGCCCAACTTCAGCGACAGCCTCAACGAGCCCGTAGTCATGCCGGCGCGCGTGCCGAACTTGCTGATCAACGGCGCGTCCGGCATCGGCGTCAGCCTGGCTACCAACATCCCGCCTCACAACCTGGGCGAGATCTGCGACGCGCTTGCCCTGCTGCTTGAGAATCCCGACGTGACCACCGACGAGCTGACGGCCGTCGTAAAAGGCCCGGACTTCCCCACCGGCGGCATCATCTTCGGCCGCCAGGCGATCCGTCAGGCCTACAGCGACGGCCGTGGCCGCATCGTTGTCCGCGCCCGCACCCATGTTGAGGAGTCGCGCACCGGCAAGGCGCAGATCATCGTCACGGAGCTGCCCTACCAGGTGAACAAGGCCGCCCTCGTCGCCCGCATCGCCGAGTTGGTCAAGGCCCGCAAGATCGAAGGCATCAGCGACCTCCGCGACGAATCGGACCGCCACGGCATGCGCGTCGTCATTGAGCTGGGCCGCGGCGGCCAGGCGCGCAGCGTCCTCAACTCCCTCTACAAGCACACCAGCATGCAGACCGCCTTCGCCGTCAACATGCTGGCCCTGGTCGACCGCGAGCCGCGTACGATCCGCCTCAAGACCGCGCTGGAGCACTACGTTGACTTCCGCCGCGAGGTCATTCGCCGTCGCAGCGAGTTTGATCTCGAAAAGGCCCGCGAGCGAGCGCATATCCTCGAAGGCCTCGTCAAGGCGATCGAACAGCTCGACGCCGTAATCCAGGCGATCCGCTCCTCCGAGTCCGCCGAAGTCGCCCGCACGCGCCTGCAGCAGCCCCCCTTCGACCTCTCAGAGCGCCAGGCGCAGGCTGTCCTCGACATGCAGTTGCGCCGCCTGGCCGCACTCGAGCGCCAGAAGCTCGAAGACGAGTACGGCGAACTGATCCAGCAAATCAACTACCTGGAAGACCTCCTCGCCGACCCCAAGAAGATCGACTTCCTGATCAAAGAGGAAGCCGAGGAGATGAAGAAGCTGCACGGCGACGAGCGACGCACCCAGATCGTCGAGCAGGAGATTGAGAACTTCAGCGAAGAAGACCTCATCGCCCACCAGGAGATCGTCATCTCCCTGACCAACCGGGGTTACATCAAGCGCTTGCCGCTTGAGACGTACCGTCCGCAGCACCGTGGCGGCCGCGGCGTCACCGGCATGGGAGTGCGCGAGGCTGACACGATACGGCGCCTCATGGTCGCTGACACGCACGATAGCCTGCTCTTCTTCACGGACCGCGGGCGTGTCTTCCAGACGCGCGCCTACGACGTGCCCGACTCTTCCCGCCAGGCACGAGGCACACCGCTGGTCAACCTGATCGAGATGGATCCGGCCGAGCTAGTCACGGCTGTCGTGAGCACGACGAACTTCGACCAGGACTTCATGTTGCTCGCTACGAAGAAGGGCGAGATCAAGAAGACGCCGCTCAAGGAGTTCGAATCCGTCCGTCGCGCCGGGCTGATCGCCATGTCGCTGGAGAAGGACGACCAGCTGGTCTTCGCGCGCCTCTGCAAAGAAAACGACGACATCATGATGGTGTCGACCCAGGGCAAGGCGATCCGCTTCGGCGCCAACGAGCTGCGTGCCGCCTCCCGCATGAGCGGCGGTGTGCGCGGTATGCGTCTCCAGCCCAAGGACGATGAGATCGTCGCCCTCGAGACCGTAGAACCCGACGCGATGCTGCTAACCACCTCGGAGACCGGCCTCGGCAAGCGCACCAGCTTCGACGAGTACCCGAAGCACAGCCGGGGCGGTCAGGGCGTCATCACGCATAACGTGACGGAGCGCACCGGAAAGGTCGTCTCCGCGCGCGCCGTCTATCCCAACCATGAGCTGATCGTCATGTCGGAGAGCGGCATCGTCATGCGCACCAGCGTCGACAGCATCTCGATGATTGGACGCGCCGCCCAGGGCGTCCACGTCATGGGCGTCGGCCAGGGTGACCGCGTCGCCTGCGTCGCGACCATCGACCTCTCGAAGACGCCTGCGCCGGCCGAGATCAGAGCGAACACGATCGACGACCTGGCGCTGCAGCCCGAACCAGGCGACGAGAAACCGGCACGCCGCCGTCGCGCACCCAAAGCCGAAGCGGAGCCGACGGCCCCGAAAGCGTCGAAGCCTGCCACTCCAAAGAACGCCACGCCAAAGGCATCAAAGGACTCCAAGCCGGAGAACGGCTCCAACGGCCGCGGCCGCGCCAGGAAGTAACGCCGGCCGCACCTCGAACTGCCTTTTACGAGGACTAAGCGTGCCCTAGAATGAAGCGCGGGACGCAGGAGGAAGCTGATGCGCAAAGACATGATGGAAATCCTGGTTTGCCCGGTCTGCAAGGGCACCCTGACTTTGACCACCGATAAGGAAGAGAAGGACGAGATCGTCGCCGGGTCGCTGCACTGCGCCGCCTGCGACGAGACCTACCCGATCAAGGACTCGATCCCCAACCTGCTGCCGCCCGACCTGCGGCGCGCCATGGAGTCGAGCGCCACCTGATGAACCGCGCACAGAAGACCGGCGTCATCCTGATCGCCGCTGCAGCCCTCGAGATGCTGCTGTTCGTCTACGGTGCCCTGCGCCGTAGCTACCTCGCGATCGCGTTGCCGATGACGGCCGCCATGACCGCGCTCACGGCGCTGACGTTCTGGGTCGGCTACACGATGCTGAC